>CAZTAR010000001.1:0-49482 GCA_964611695.1 uncultured Planctomycetaceae bacterium
CGAGCGTTGTCCTTCTCGATGATGTATTCGAGGGCTTTCTGCATGCAGTAGATCGCCAAGGGGATCTCATTGCGCCCGAAACTTCCGGATGATTTCCAATTCCCCTCGCTGTCCCGGTACCTTCTTTCCACCGTAGCTTTCAGCATGGTCATTTTCTTGCCATTGACCGTGGCCTCGTTGGGCCATACTGCTGAACTCACCTGTCCTGCCTTCACCTTATGTATTGGCTGTGCCATGTTGTTTACCTCGAGAACCATCATCTATCGTGACGGCCCTCTTCCTCGGTCAGGGGGAAGAGGGACGGCGTTGGTCCAACACGGTTGGAGTGTCGCGCGCATCACCCTGGTCACCGCGGGACTCACTATCTGCGCTGCCCAGACCAACTCAACAGGATCTTCCGGCACCGAGTAACTCGGCTAACCACCGCGTAGTTCAACTGCGAAGACTTGGGTATCGATGTAGCAGTCGGAGGAGAACATACTCTTTCCGATTTGGGAAATTTGCTCATTCTCCAGGTGTTCGGCAAGCAGGGGGACGGCGACAACAAACGCCAAGCGCAGCCAATCAGGAGGCGCCGAAGCGAACAACTCCAGGAACGAATACGCCACGTCCAACGCTTCCACCCGTTCCAGTCTCTGCTCAAGGCGCATCGCGGCAAGTAGAGCCTCCCGGGAGGCCTTAAACCGTTCCCGCTCACCCGGGAGTTTCTGACACGCAGCCAGCAATCCCCTCACTTCTGCCAGCGTATCGACCTCGGCGCCCGCCGAGGACATTTCTCGGGCACACTGCACCAAGGCGTCGGCTCGAACGTCGGCCAGTTCCAATTCGTCGATCATCTTGAGGGCTTGCATCGGATCGCGCTTCCACGTCTCCTTGGCGAATGCGGCCCCTATCGTAGCTCGAGCCCAGAACTCTGGAGTTATCCGACGGATGTCCCCTGTCTCCGTGGCGCCGATTCCAGCAAGTGCTGTGCCCAGTGCCTCGGATATCTCGCTGCGGAACATCCAATCATCATGGTTATCCATGATCCGCTGAACCGCCTTAACCACGTCTTGAATCGTCCCCGGGGACTCGGCTGCCATTCGAGCCAGCAACTGGCACACCCGTTTGCCGATAGCGTCTTTCGTCCCGATGCGTTCCACGTGCGCGAAGACCCATGCGGGATCGTCCACGACAAGTTCATCAAAGAGGCCGAAGTCGTGGCCTTCGTCATCGTGGGCTGCGGTCGCCTCAACGAACCTCAGCGCACCCTCCCGGTCGACCCTCGCGAGAATGCGGACGAACATCTCCAACTCAAAGCACTCATCCACCTTGAACAGGTCACTCTCGTTCTCCAGCTGGGTCACATCAGCCGCGCTGGCCAGCCGACATATGAGCTCGACGATCTCCGGTGTTGCGTGACAGTCCTCCAGACCGACCTTCCAAAGACAACCAGCGAGTAGGTAGAGGTAGCGGACGGCCTCCGTTTCTCCTGCGGTGTTGTCTTCATCCCCACCGCCCAGCTGTGACGGTCGCCGACCGGCGCAATCCGTTGACTTCCACGGGGCACTTCGCAGGGTGTTGAGCAAGTGTTTGATGAGGGCCTGACGTCGTCGTCGCAGCTTCCGGAGCCGGGAGTGCGCATTGGGATCGGCCCCCATGGCCCTCAATCCATCCAAGTCCTCCACGATGCTGCGACAGGACTTGACGACAACGCGCGTGAGGCGCTTGCCGGGCGTCGAACGATTCACATCGTACTCAAGCTCGGCCAGACACAGCAAGACCTCCTGTATTGGCCGCCGCAACCTGGCCGAAATCTCCGGCGGGCATCCTCTGAGAAAGGCCATCTTCCCCAAGACGTATCCTATCCGCGTTAGCGATTGGAATAGCTCTTTGGGCAATTCACCGGCCTCTACATACGCAATCAACTCGCCCAGGCCTCGGCTCATCCACTGAAGGCAATCATCGAGATAATCGGGAAGGAACAACTCAGAGGCAACAAAAACACGCAGGATCGGCAAGAACCGTTTGAAATCGTCATCTTCCTCGCCGGCCGACTCCGCGGTTGACTCCACCCAGGGGAGCAGCCACTGACCGAAGTGCAAGCGGACCCGGGGATCGGCGGCGCGGACTTCCTCCAGCATAGCCAGGGAATCAACAAAGAACTCATCGGGGCCTGGGTACGAGCGCCCCCAGGCAGACAAGAGTTGCTCGACGAGCTGCGGTATGTTCCCGGGATACTCTGCGCCGCGAAGCAGAAGTTGTTCGACACAATGATGTGCCGCCGACGCCTGCAAGGGAGCAGTGCCGCCCCCGAAAACAGGAGGTAAGTCCTGAGATGGATCACCTTTCGTGAGGAGTTGGATGATCGCCTCCGCCTCTTCGGTGCCGCTATCCTCGGGAAGGCCCGCCAGACTCGACAGAAGGCCCGCCAGCGCCGTTCCCGCATCATCGGCTTTCATCCCCTCACACGAACCGCTTTTTCTCAGCATGATCGTAGCCAGTGAGTCATCGTGGCCCGCCGGCGCCAGCACGCGCTGCAGGAGTCTGCAGATCTCCAGGCGGATCCCGTGCCGCGGAGCGGAGGGCAGGCGGCACAAAAGGGGGTAGGCATCGAGAATCAACGAAAACAGCTCACTGGCCGTCGCACCCGGCGAAACCGGCTCGGGGATCTCGGCGGCAGGGAAAAGCGATACGCCCAGAGCATCCTCTACCATGCGGCCGAGCACAGCGGCCGCCCGTCCGGGAGCGGTTCTGGCTCGCATTTCGCCGGCGTCCTGGGCTTTCATAAACTTCTCGAGCCCGTCAGAGGACAATCGCCGGGCCATTATCGTGCGGCCCAGGGACCGGCCCGCTGTCGATTCCATCATATCGTATAGCCGGAAAAGTAGGTCGATGCTACCCGCCGAGACCTTGTTCAGCAGCCCAAGTAAGAGCTCGTCACGCCGCCCATTCAGTCCTGGGAGAACTTCGAGCCCGTCGGCCAGAATCGGCGCCGCCGCGTCGGTCGTTTCGACATCCCATTGCTTAATTCGCTCCTTGAGAAGATCGCGAAACTCATTATACACAAGCAGACGTAGTTCGGCGGACTCGTGCTCTGTCTCTTCCAGGTGTCGTCGATAGCCATCCAAGGTATGGGGCAGAAGGGCAACGTGCTCCAGTGTGGAAATATGTTCAAGAAGCCGCATACAGGCTTCAGCCTTCCCCAACACAGTGCGTTTTGTCAGGATTCGGTCATAGGCGATATCCGGGGCAACACGGGCGATCTCCCCGATGTGTTCGTAATCCAGCGCTTCTCCCGGTGACTGTGCTGAACGGGACCATTGCTCAACGATGCCCAGGAGGACGTGCCAGCGCCCTACGGAGGCGTGATCAACGGTTTCAACAGTTTCCAAAACCGTTTTCAGTTGTTCAGCCTGCTCAACCGCATCTGAGAGACGCGCGATTCGTTCGATCGTCCCGTCAGGATCCCTTCTTATGGATTCCTTGAAGTGCTCCTCGCGGGCTGATTCAAGACAGCGATCTCTCTCGGAATCATCAAGAGTGTCAAAGGCATCAACGAGCTTCTCGGCACGGGTCAGGTTCCTTCTCGCAACTTGTGATATGTAATCTCCCAACAGTCCGCATTTGTCGAAGTCGTCCAGCCCGACCAAGAGAGAGGTCACATGGTTCACAGTGATATCTGGAACCGACTCCAGAATCTCCGTCGCGACCATTCGCCGTTCGAAGGAATCCTCGATCTCCTGGATGATCTTGACGCCGGCATCGAACGACAGCCGTGCTGCCAGCTGAGCCCAAGTGCCCAGTGAATAATCAGGAGAATCCTCCTCCAGCCCGCGCCCCTGAGCCCCAACGGCCTCGGCGATGATGGCCAACAGTTCATCTTTGTGTTCTCTGCCAAGTCGCCGGATGGCCGCCCCGAGCGCCTCTTCGCGCGACCCAGGGTTAGGCAGGGCCCTGATGGCCGCGATCGCCTCTTCCGCCGATATCTCCGGTGCCAACGAGATGTAATGGGAGAGCAGGCGACCTTGAGCCTCGGGAGTCGGCAGATGCCGGAGCAATGGGAGCGGCGAGGGAATCGCCACAGCCCATTCGGCGGCGGGGGATTCCATGAGATCGGCATAGACCGCAGCCATCAGCGTCGCCTTCTCCACCCCTTCCGGCAGCGCGGCGATGGCGGCGATCGTCTCCTCCTTGCTCGCGCGCAACGAGACGCTTATCAGCGGTTTGACGATCCGCTCGGCGCCGTGGTGAAGTGAAAACCACTCCGCGATCGCTCTTCCAGGAGAGGATTTTGCCAAGTGGACAACATGGAAGAGTGCCGCATTCGTTGGCAAGCCGGCCGACTCAGGTCCGGTCTTTTGCTCCAGGAGCCATGACCAGACGCGGGCCTGCTCATCGGCGTGTGGGATGGCGGCACTCATGGCCAACCGCTCGAGAAAGTCCTGGAGGGCACTCTCGCGATCCTCTTCTGGAATCGCCGTGAGCATGTCCGGCAGCGGGCGCAGAAGGTCTAACGCGGCACGGCGATGACCCTGCGAGAGCAGCGCGAGAACCACCTCCGTGACCGACGACAGATCCTCATGCAGATCACCTAAGGCCTGCAGGAGGACGCATGCTGCGCGGGTGTCCTGCCTGGCCGCGCGCGGTACGACGTAGAGGCGGATGAACCTCTTCGTGCGACGGCCCAGCGATTCCCCGCGTGCGGCACACGAGTTCGTCAGGACCTTGATGTCAATTGGTTCACCCTCAACGAAGCTCAATGCCGAGACCATAACACCGAGGTTCTTGACCGCATCTGACTCCCGGTTCGCACATCGTTCCCACTCCCTGCGGGCGATCTCCAAGCCTTGCCTGGGGGAGGTTTCTGCGACCCGAACTGCGCAAATATGCATGGCCAGCGTTCGGCCCGCGTGTTCCTCCAGCAAGTCAAGGCTGCTTGACAATTGCTCCCAGAAGGCCTGTGGGGGGGCGAATGGATGCAGTCGAGTACATACCTCGCAGATCCGTACTGCCGTTTTCTCGGAGGCTTGCAAGTGGGCGAGGCGGTCGATGAGGGCGATGCCGACGCCAGGATCGCGCGGCCCCACATGCTCCGCGAAGGCCGCGCCGGCCATGAAGCGCGAGTCCTTTTGCGGAATCCCCTCCACCACATGCCGGGCGAGATCCACGTCCACGTCGGCCAGAGCGCACGCCACTGCCCCTTCATCGTGCCCGGTCGAGATGTAACCCGGTCTATTCGGCGCCAGGATCGCTGCGATTTCGCCGAAGGCCGCGAGGCGGTACTCCGCCGGGATATCCTGCAGCGATTTAGCCAAGGTCGAAGTCAGAGAGGCAATCTGCGACAGCGCGGTTTCGGACGGAGTCTCCTCTCGTCTCCCGGCCATTAAGTCTTGAACATCCTGAAGAATCGCCAGATGCCCTGACAGTAGCCCGAAAGCGGTTTTGAGGTTACTGTCACCAGCCCGCTCGGACCGCTCCTCATCATCGGAAACGCGCACTGTTTCTTGACACTGGTTGAGGTGCTCCATCGCGCGCCGCAGTAGAACGCGACCTTGTTCAGGGGCGCCGAGGCGATACCAGTTCGTCGCGAGCTTGATACCGCATTGTGTGGCCTGAAACGAGTCCATGTTCTCGCTTGCCACGCGCTCAAGGTCCTGCAGTAATCGCCGACCGGCTGCAGGGGGCAAGGTTGTGGCGAGCTTGTTCAACGTCGTGAGCAGGCTGCGCACACGCTCGTGTCGCCCATCTGCATCTTCGACGTGCGATATTCTCTGCAGAACACCAGTCGTAAGCCGCGATATGATCTGTTCAATCTCCTGCTCATTCGAGCATAGCCGAATCGCCTCGCCAACGGCGCGGGCCTCGACCACGCCGATCTCACCGTCGGCTACCGAGCCGACTCCATCGCCCTGATAAGGCGCAGCCGCATTGTTTACTCTGACAGGTTCGGGATCGAGCAGGGCCTTAATGCAATCCGAAAACCGCTCGTCCGGACAGGCTGCCAGCCAGGCTTCAATGGCATGGAGGGCCCGCAAAAGCGACTCTTCTCTTGGATCCTCCCAATGAAGCTCAAGCAAGAGTGCAATTACAGTCTTCCATTGTGCTTCCGTCGCCTCCAGGCGCTCAGCAAGCTCAACCAAGCGCTCGAGACGCTGCCTTCGTTCAATGCTCGGCTCAGTTCCGCGTCCGATGGCGGCAATCGCGAGCAATGCATCTCCTCCCTCGCCCGCAAAGTATTCTCCGGCGGCACGAACTACCTGACGGGACAGCTGCTCCGCTGTATCCAAGTTCAACGGGGCGACTTGCTGCACAAGCAGCACGTAGGCCACCACATGCTGGAACTCATCGGCTATGGAATCGGCCAGATCTGCGCATCGTTGGATCAGCTCTGCGGCACAGCTCTCGCTCACAAGACGGACGGCGTACAGGGCGCGGTGAATGTGGTGGGCTCGCTGACCTTCGTTATCCATCCTCGATACGCAATCCAGAAGAGCGTCGGCGATCTCGCGTAGCGCGTCTTCATGGTCGCTGGAGACGTGGTGAAGGAGCATCGCCAGGATATCGAATGCCTCCCTCGGACTCCGACCGTAGACCGCGTTCGCAATGGCTTCGGAATACAGCCCGCGATGCCCCAGGAGAACGACGAGCCCGACCTCGGCCCGGCGCACGCCCTTTTGCCACAACCTCGCACGAAGCCCCAGGCTCATCCCATACCGTTCGAGGTCGCCGCGGGCCCTGGCCGCCGTGCTGAGCAGGCGGACGTCTTCGAGCACCGGGAACACGGAGCGCAGGTGGACCGCCTTGGCCTGTAGGAATCGGCCTTCTACCAAGCGGCATAGTCTTTCGTAGTTGGCGACATCCTCGCGGCCCTCGAATAGGTAGGCGGAGAAGTGGTGGAGGGCCTCAGGGTCCCGGTGAGTTTCCCATTGTTGGTAGCATGCGATCAAGCCGCCGAGATAACTCCGACCGCTCCCATCTCGGCTGTCTTTTCGAAGGACGTGTGAAAAGTAACTCGCGTCCGCCGGTGGCGAATCGACTGTGGTGGTCATGAACTTAACCCGGCCTTGTCGAGGAAATACTGCCGGAACCGCTCGTGGCAGAAGGTGAATTCCCCGCGATGCTCCAACAGGAAGCGACGTATTCCCTGAATAGTCGCCTCAAAGTTAAGGTGATCAAGCCCCTCTACGCAAGAGATCAATGTTGCCCGACTGATGGGCCCCTTGGCAGTCAGGATGTAACCGAGGACATCACGCTGTTGCTGCCGTTGCGCGCAGCGACTCAAGATCTCGAACTGGGAATCGAGATAGTCGTAGAGGCCCTTGGGCGTCTCACCGATGTTCTCCGGGCCTATTCTCCCGGCGCGGATGTCCTCGGCCAGGAATCGCAAATAGAATGGATCTCCATCGGTCGTGGCGAGCAAGGCTCCCACAAACCGTTCGTTCGCCGACCATTCTACGGCATCCCCGCCCGCCTTCCTCAGCAAGGCGGCGACGCCCCCGGAATCGAAGCGATCCAGGGTGATGGTCAGGGCGATGTCCGAGGCAGTCAAACCGACGTGGCGAACGAAACTGCGATCGCCGATGGTGCGGGCCGAGAACACGACGAATGTGCGCGCCCCCAGATCATGAGGGAAGAGGCCCTTAAGGAAATTGCGAGTGGGATCAATCTCGTCCACCGCGTCGATGATGACAATCCGGCATGTCTCCGGTGGAAGGGGCTCTGCCAGCAAGACGAGGTAGGCTGCACGGGGATCGGCTTCTGGGATTCTTTTCTTGGAGGCGGACTTGCGCAGAATCTGCCCGCAGAGATTGCGCAGGAAGCAGGTCTCGCGGTTCGGATCGAAAAGGACTGTTGTGCCAGAAAGAGACTGGTTGAAGAAGTGGTATGCTGCATGCGGATAGCGTTCGGTCAGTTGGGCCAATAGCGCAGTCTTGCCGAATCCGGAGGGGCCTTCGACAAAGACATAGGCACCGTCGGAGCTCGAGAGACGGTCATTGATTGTGGTGAGTTCCCCCACTCGCCCGGCGAATGCCGCAGAGTGGTAGGCGATCGAATCTGCGAAGTGGATCTCCGTCTCGGCTGTAGATGCCCAATCGTCTCGCGGGAGTGGCGGCCGCGACTCCTCTCTGTCGCTTGGCTGCCCTTTCTTGGCTGCGGACTGGTTCGAGTCAAACGTAACCGAGTCTGCTCCAGCCGACGCAGAATGACCCATCGGCTTCCCGCACTGCAACTCTATCTCAGAAGCCATGTTTTCGAGTTCATCGGCACTCTCCACCGGCGCGCGATCGAGCACAATTTGGATCGCCTCGGGAGGGAGAGCATCCACGTCCACGCACAGCACAACAGGCTCGCCGGGGAGCGTCTTGAAATCGGGGTTGCTGCGGTTGATCAAGAACACGATATTCGATCGGTCGTTGGCGTCCGTCCCGAACATACCGCCCAACCAGGACGTTGACTTGCTTATCGCGTAGTTCAGCGAGGCGGCCGGACTCCCGTGCCAGCCTTCAACAACAGGAATCTTGTCTTCACGCTCATCAGGACAGCGGCGTCCCCACGCCGCTGAGCGAAGCAGAAGAACGGCAAGGGCCTTCACAGCAGAAGTCCACTTGAAAGACCCAGCCGCATCGGAGCTCGCCCCCACATCATCCCCCCGCACGGCTCGTAGCTGGCGGTCTTTGCCAAGTACGGGGTGCTCAAATGTTGTCTCCACAAGCTGCGGTGAGGGATTGCTTGTGAACGAGAGCACGAGTCTTTTCATCTTCGGCCTCCAGCCTGACGCCCTTCCAGACACGCGGGGGCTACCTCAACCCGGCTTCTGAATCCACTTCTGAATCTGAAACCACTTCGGCATCGCTCGGCGACTCATGTCTGGGTGGTTCCTGCTTTACTTGCCGCTAGCGGTTCAGAAACGCCGGTGCGCAAGACAGCATCAAGGAGTGTCTTGACCATGATCGCCGATGAAATGGCCCAGGCTAGACGAACAAGAGGAACTCGACAATGGGAACTTTGACAGAAGGCATCCCTCCTGGAGGGGGCATGCGGTGCGTGAGATTGCAGACAAGGGAAACGGCGCTCCAGCCGACCGAACAGAGGGCACCTCACACGGCTGCGATTGCCGCCTCCGACTCGCCGGAGTCTGGCTCTGTTGGGGCGCGTAAGCCCATTCGCTGTGGTGGGCACCCAAGCTGGCAGGCCCTGCCATTTGAAGCAGACGAGAGTGGCGGCGTGAGCCGAGGCTTCGTGTTGACCCGCGCCGGCAAGGCGTACGGGGGCACGCTCACCTGCTGCGTGCACAACCGTCTAGCGCGGTTGGAGGTCAAAGTGGGGCACGCAAACCCCGTCTCGGAGCAGCAGCTGAACATCCTGCTCCGAATCCAAGAACGGTCCAAGCTGAGCCGAGCAAGGTGGGATCGTGAGGACGGGATGGTCACGGTACAGGCCACGACGATCCTCTTTCATTCTGACGAGATCGAGTTCGTCATTGGCGAGCTTGCAGACGACATCAGACAGGCGCTTGAAGACGACCGTTGGCCGGGCGTGTTCGCTGAACCCCGATGATTGCCGGCACCGGATCCTATGAAGACAAGGAGATGAGTTCATGGAACGCAATGAGAGCCAGCAGTTGAGCTTCGAGTTGAAGCATTGGGACGGCCATGCAATGAAGACCCAACCTGTCAGTGCCGAGGAGATTCGAGTCATTGACCGGAACATCGCGGATTATTTCATCTCCTCGTGCCTTCGCGTTCTCTCTTTCCTAGTGGCATCCGGGGAGAGTCTCGAGCTTGCGGGCCGATGGCCAGGCATCGGCCGCGTCGGCTTCTAGATCATTCGGGCAATTCAATCACAGCCGGGTGTGTATCTCGGCCCCATGGAGCTGACTCTCCTGACGGAGGAGGAGAGCCTCCTCGATACGGCCAATCTCGCAGCCCGGATCTACACACTGCGCAAGGCACATTGTGAGACGAAAGAGATCGCGCATTTCTTCCTCACGCCTGATACCGGGAGCATCGCGCTGACTTGGCCCGCACACCTGACGTGGATGTCGCTCGATGTGCTGCCAGTAGCCACCGATGCAGCTTCGCAAGGGCCATGTTCCTCTGTACAACCAGCTTCATGATCTGGTCGCGCGGATCGCTGTGGTCGTCCAAGCCAAACGTGGCCGCGAGAGTGTGGCAGCGAACGCATCCCCGGATGACGCAGACAGAGAGCAAGCAGAAGTTGCTGAGTTGTCATGGCTCCGTCAGTGGACTTTGACGCCTTGTTGGCAGAATAGATGGGCCGGGCGATGTTCCGCAACCGGTTTCGTCGCGCACCCAGGAGCCCTCCACATGCCCAGAAAAAAAGAGGAAAACAGAAACAGTGCAGGACTGGCCGTCGTGCCGTACCGACCGGTGGTATTCCCTGCGCGTCACATCCATCAGCATCATGAAGGACGAAGCGGCGCGGAGGTTTCATGTAACGCTGGAACACCTGGACGAGGCGCAAGCAGGCCGCGTCCATCACGTGGACCTGCCCCTTCCGATCATGCCCTTAGGCCTGAGCAGTTCCTTCTTCAGAGCATGTGGTTTCGGCGTCACCGTCGGTGCCCGAATCGCGTACGAAGAAGCGGCTGGCATGACGGTGCAGACGCAATTGACGCGCGCGTCGGACGGCGATTGGCAAGTGGCCGCCTTCGCGCCCATGAAGAAGGAGCCTTCTGATGGCGAATGACCCGACGGCCGATGCAACGACGGACCCCGCCGCCGATCAAAGACCACAGCGTTCCACTCCTCGGAGGATCGCCTTTCTCATCGGCGATTGGGCAAGAGCTGTGATCATCATCACGGCCTGGGCCACTGCCTTGGCGGTGGCGGCAACCGTTGCGGTTCTGGTGCTCAAATGCCTGCTCTTCATCATTAATCTTGGCCAACAGGCCCTATTTCCCTAGCAAGAACCATGGCACAGCCCAACCTGAATGCAGCGCCGATCACTCGGTCGGTGGAGACCATCATCCGAGGCCCTGACGGGATGGAAATCCTGCGCGTCTGCGCCAAGCACATCACCATCCGCCATCCCGACGGCCGCATCGAGCAACGAAAACTCAACGAGAACATCGTCCTCGTCGACGGCACCAACTGGAATGCCGGCATGCTCTACGGCCCGAATCCCATTGAGATTGGTGCGTGTCATCTCTGTCGACGACCGCCGTACGTGTTTCCCCTGCATGATCCGCCATGCGACGGACTTCTCCGCCTGTCCAATGCCGAAACCTGCGAATGCGGAGCGCTTTGCTGCGGCAAGCACCGCCGCCTGTGTTCAGATGGCGAGTATCGTTGTACTCGATGCGCCCGATGGTGGTTCTGGCTGGAACTGCTCAGCAGGATCTTCTTTTGCAGGTGGTAGCCCGCCATGAAAAACACGGCGCAAGCCAGGCAGCTTTGGCGGGTCATCACGGACCTGAATCTCGATGCCCGCCACTCGGAACTTGCTGATTACAAGTTGCTGATCGAACAGGGCCTCCTCGAAGATGACATCGCACAGGACATCATGCTTCAAATCGATCCTCTGATCCGGCACGCGCAGGATCACCCCAATCCACTGAAGCGACCACCGAGCCAGGAAGAGCTGTACGGCGACGAGAGTCCCTGCCTCGAGCTGGGCTCGATCCTGGATGCCTCCGAGATTCGTTTCGGACTGCGGATCCGGGACCGCCCCAGGAATGTGCTGATTGCCGGGAACGCCGGCTCCGGAAAAACAACGACCATGTATAACATCGTGGAAGGCGTCCGTGCCTTCAACCTCGCCAACCCAAACCGATTCGTCAGCCTTGTCATCAAGGACACCAAGCTCGACTACCGCCGACTTGCCGAGGCTCTTCGCAGCTCCCTGGTTCATCTCAGTGTGCACGATCCCGGAACTCAGTTGTCACTGGCCGCGCCCGAAGGTGTGCCAGCGAACGTCTGGATCAATCTCCTGTCAGCGATCTGGTGCTCGCGGAGTGGCATAGTCTCTGGCTGGACCGCCTTTGCGAATTTGATCCGTTGGGTGCTTGCGCAACTGACCCCGAAACCCGGCACCCAACTGCTGTGGCCGAGCCTGAAGCTGCTCTTGGAGATCATGCAAGCCTCGCCGAAGCAACTGTGGGGATCCAAACAGGGCTACGAGGAGACGCTGATCGGCGTACTCGAAGCGGCGGCGCAGGCCACGGAGCTGTTCGACTGTTTCGGCGGTCTGGACCTCGAGCGGGACATCATCCGGCCCAAGAAACACCTCCTGCTTGAGATGCCCAACGTCGCGCCCGCGTGGCTCCGGCAGTTCATCCTTGATCTTCTCATCGCACAGTTGCTCTTCGGCAGGATCCACCGCCGCCAGAAAACCGACCGCACGGAGCTGATGCTCATGCTGGATGAAATGGATCAGGACGCACGCGCAGACGCCGATCTCCGTTTTCCGGATCAAATGTCACCGCTGGCCCAATTGCTCCGGCTCGGGCGAGAGTTCGGCATCATGGCGGTCATCGGTCTGGGCAGACTGAATAACGCAAGTCACTACGTCCAATCCGAGCCCCTTTACCACTTGATCTTCAATCAATCGGACGCGCACTCGGTTGTGGCAGCGCGGAACACGCTCTGCCTACCGCCGGAGGCGGATCAGATGTTTCCGTCCTTGACGCCAGGCCATTGCATCGCCCGCGAAGCGCAGGGCCCCTGGTCGCATCCGATGCTGGTGAAGATCGATCACCGGCCGCTGGGAGGATCAACACCCGTACCGGCATACGACACCCACCCGATGATTCCCGCGCAGAGCCTGGCCGAACTTCCCGAACTCCGGAAGGCCCTCGAAGCACTCATTAGCGAAAAACGCAAGACCAACTTGCGACAAAGCAGGAGCAAGTCCGCTGAGCTATCCGAACACGCCCACAATCTCCTGAATACGGCATCGCTTCATCCCTGGGCGCCTGCCGCCACACTCTGGAGGCGTTCTGGCAAAACCCCATCTCCGAGGATTCAGAAGGCTGTCCGGCGGGAACTTCTTCAAGCGGGCCTAGCCGATTCGGAAGAAGTTCGTTTGGGAAGCACAAACGTGCTGCTCTATTCCATCACAACTCAGGGTTGGGCGTATCTCAGGCGACAAGGCCCGAAGCGCACGGGTCGCGGATCAATCTCCCACCAACACATCAGTCATTGGATTGCCCTGTGCGGAGAAAAGGATGGGCTCACCGCTTCCTGCGAATTCGTGGTGCCCGACACCAATCACGCAGTCGACTGCGCTGTTGAGATTGAGCCCGGCGTCTGCAACGTATTCGAGGTTGTCGTCACATCGAAGGACAACATCCTGCAGCATCTCACGACATTGGCCACGTGCGAGTGTGTTCGCACGATCGCCATCGTGTGCCTGCAGAAGCGACAAATGCGGGCCATTCGACGCTCGCTTGAGCCTGAGCCGGTGGTCAAGAACTTAGGCGACCGGCTGCAATGGCAGCTTGCTGAAACCTACATGCGGAGGTGTTTCTCATGAACGTGAAGGCATTGCAGATTGGCCTCATTCTGATCCTGATGCTTGCCGTGCTCACATGGATGCGGTCGGAGGGCAGGTACGACTTCGATATCCGGTCCGTGATCCCGTTCATGCACGGCGAGGTGACGCTGTACGACTGGGGCGGATTGGCGATCATTCTCTTCGGCCTCTGGGGACTTGGCCGGCTTCGGGACAACGTGCCGCGGTCCGACAGGGAACGGGATTCTGACTTCGACGTCGTCGGACGAGGCGAACAAGGGCGTCCCATTGACCCCGAAACGGATGGCCGTGGGTACCGGTTGTAGCGTGCGATGCACGGCACCCGCCTCTCCGGTCTCCCGAGAGGATTCGTCAGCCTCTTGTCACCGGGATGGTGCCCGGAAGATCACTCCCGAGTCATTGAGAAGGCAACGGGATTCGCTGGAAGTTGAGTAAGTTGTACGTGGCTTTGAAGGAGATCGACCCGTGCGCAACGAACTGAGGCCAGGGCCTCGCTTTCAGATGCAACAAGGGCCCGTCCTTGAACGACCCAAGCCGCAACGGCGGCGGCCACGACCGTTCCGGTGGTACTTCCTTGCGCTGCCTTTGCTCGTGTTCGCAATCGGCTGGGTCGCTCAGGGCATCCATCCAGCCTGCACCTGGGATGAAGTGATGGACCAACTTGACATTAGGGATCGCGAGGCGTTCACGCAGATGGCCGCACTCGGGGTTCTGGTCACGTCAGGGCTTGCGGTTCTGCGCGTGCTGCGCGGGCCTGGCGAGAGATAGATGCTTCCATCTTCCCGCTTGGATTATGCCAGAATCTGAGTGAAACAAAGTAATGAACCGTGTCGAACGACGGAGACAAGGAGACAAACATGAAACATCCAGAGAACACACCATGCCTCCAGTCCGGAACTAGTGAGGAGGATGATCCGTCCGCAAGAGTTGTTTCCCACGAAAGCGAGGAACCCGAATCGCTACTCACCAAAACTGAGGATCTCTTCGCTGACAACGATCCTGAAGATGGTCTGTTCGGCCATATCAGTTCCGTCCTCGGCGATCTTGGCGAGCGACTGACGCAGTGCCAAACCAAGATCGAGTCGATCAGTACGGAAGTGCAGCGCATCAAGACGGACGATGAAGTTCTCAACGAGATGAACCACCGCTGTCAGATTTTGTCCGAGCAGTTCCACGAACGAGAAGTACTCAATCCAATCCTACTGATCTTGATCGGCGTGGCCGATCGTTGTCGCACTCTCGAGTCGGGAATAGAGAGTGTTGTTGCCAAACTGGAGGCCAAGCCGCGCTCATTCAAAAAGACGCTCCTTCGACAGTTGCTGGACGCCAGACGGGCGGACAGGGTCGAGATCGAGAGCGCACTCGCCGACCTTGGCGTCCAGAGCTACGAGCATCCAGGAGGAGTATTCACATCCTCGCTCCAGACTTGCAAGGGCAGTATTTCGTGCAGCGATTTTGCTCAGAAAGGGCGAATCGCCAAGCGGCTGCGCCCTGGCTATCGACGAAACGAGCACATCATCCGGCGTGAATGCGTGGCGGTGTTCGTCACGCGTGAAGCAAAACCTCTATGCGAAGGAGAAGAACAGTGATCGCATTCGACATTGGTACTGAGCGTTCAAAGGCCGCTTGTGTAAACCGGCTTGGCAAGCCAGAGATGATCCCCAACGCCCGAGGTGAGCCCTTTACCCCCAGCGTAGTGTGCCTCTCCGAAGGTGGTCCGCCGCTGGTGGGAAGGGATGCGCTTGAGCAAGGATACGTCCATCCGGAGAGAACAGCCCGGAACTTCAAGCTCAAGCTGGGAACGACTGAGAACATCCTGAGGAACGGCAAGACCGTGACCGCCACAGACGCCACGGCAGAACTCGTCGGTCGCTTGAAGGAAAATGTCGAAAGCCATCTGGGTGTTCGGCTTGAAGAACTCGTAGCCACGTGTCCCGCCAACTTCCGGGACGCGGCCAAACAGGCCCTCCTTGAGGCGTTCGATCGCCATGGCATCAAAGTCTCCCAGCTTGTCCACGAGCCCACGGCAGCCGGCCTCGCCTACGCTCTTGATAAGTCGGGTAGCACCCTTCACATTGCAGTCTATGACTTTGGAGGGGGAACGTTCGACGTCTCTATCCTGAAGGTCGAAGGTCCCCAGATAAGCGTTCTCGCAACAGAGGGTGTTGCCCAACTTGGGGGCAACGACATCAACGCCTGCCTGCGTCGCCACATCCTGAATGAGATCAAGGTGCGCACCGGCGAAGACATTACCCTGGGACAAGATTCTCTATTCGACATGGATCTTGATACGCGCGTGGAAGCCGCCAAGCTCTCACTCGGCACAAGGCCACAAGTGCCTGTCGCGATCCACCGCAATGGAAATCAGCTGATCGTGGACATCAGCCAGGATCAACTTCACCGAATGATCGATCCACTCATTCGACAAACGCTCGACGCACTCGATCACGCCATCGATGCAGCCGGGCTTAAGGCGGATCAGGTCCAGGACATCCTAATGGTAGGTGGTACTTCTCGCCTCAAGCACATTCAGGGCCAGGTGGCTAAGCACATCGGTAAGGCGCCGAAAATCGACATCGACCCCGACAAGGCTGTAGCCTACGGCGCCGCCATCGCCAGCCTCAATGAGTTGTACCGCCAGGGCAAGACTGCCACCATCCGTGGCCAGATCATCCCTTCACCGGACCTGTTCGTACGAGAGGTCACTGCACACGCAGTCGGTTGCTGTGTCGTGGACACATCCGGCCCCCAGCGGCGCATGCTCAACGCAGCGATCATTGCAAAGAACACACAGATCCCCTGCCGCAAGACCGATCGGTTCTACCTCGAGCGAGCGGATCAGGCGCACGCCAAGGTTGAGATCCTCCAAGGTGAGCCGGATGCGGACCGAGATGAATGCCTCGTCATCGGCGAGCTTCTCTTGGAGAACCTACCATCCGAACCCAATCGCTCGGCCCGCATCCAAATCGAGTACTCCATCGACGGCAATGGCATGGTCACGGCCACGGCAACCGACATTGTGAGCGGACAGATCAGGACTGTCTCCGTGGACTACAAGAGGGATGCCTCTTCACCAGGCGCATCGACGAACACCGGCGGCAAAACAACTGTCACCATCAATAAGGAGGTCGCCTGATGTACGACAACGCCGTACGGAGGACACTCACGAGTGTGCAGTCGATGCCTGTAGCTCTGGTGATGATGATCGTCTCAGGTATCACGCGCTTCCTCGACGAACTCTTTGGCCAGATCGATGGTTGTGGGGAGGCGGAAGAACTGGGATATCGAGGTCGACCAGACGGCCCCTGCGATTGCGTGGTTCTTATCGATGCTTCACCTTCGATGATGGAGGCGGATTGGAAGCCGACGCGCTTGCGTGGAGCCAAGGACGCAGCCAAGGCCTATGGCAAGAGGATTGCCCGGAATGACCCGGAATCTCGCATTGCCATCGTCGCCTATGCGGCATTCGCTCGAAAGGCCATTGGGCTCACGGCCGCCCACCAGTGTGCCAAGCTCTGCGACGCGATTGATCAGATTGACACATTCAGTGCCACGAACATCACATCGGCCCTGAAGAAAGCCAATCGCCTCCTCCGGAAAGGACGTGGAAACCACCAGGTCATCCTGCTGACGGATGGTCACCACAACTTCGGTGTTTCCCCGCGACGAGCCGCTGCAAAGCTGAGGCGGCACGCGATCCTCGAATGCGTAGGCATCGGCGGCCGGGAGGGAGTTGACGAGGAGCTTCTCAGGGCCATCGCTTCGACCAGGCGAGATGGGACAAAGCGATACCGCTGGATTGGTGACCCCGAAGACTTGATCGAACACTTCGAGAATCTCGCAGAAAGGATTACTAGACAGGCATGATCGTCACAACCAACATTTTGGCCTTTCCGCTTGTTGTCCTGATCTGGCTCGTCGACACGTACGTTTGCCTGCTGGGTGCGCGGATGTGCTTGCAGCACTCCTCTGCGGATTGGGCGCGCCGTGTGACGCTGCTTCTGCGGGAAGCCACTGATCCCGTGATGAAGGGCGTACACCGTCGTCTATCCACTTGGCGTGGCAGGACTGTGCCCTCGTGGGTCACGTGGCTTTCCGTGATCCTGGGAGCACTGCTCCTGCGTCACCTGCTCATTCTTCTTCTCCTCCGCATGAACTGAGGAGCCGAGGAATGAAACGCCCAACCAGACAATGCGACAGCCCCACACGAGCAGCATGTAGGCCGTGCCTGGTTGGCTCCTGTGTCGCCACGAGAAGACCCACGATGATCAAGCAGTTCCAAATGACCTTCAGCACAAAGGGAGAAATCCAATGTCCGAAGAGAATACCAAGCAACGCCCTGTACATGAAATAAAGACGGCTGGCGGGATTTCTGTTGCCGTTTGGCAACGCATAGAACTCGAAGGAGATGCCCGCGAGACCCGCCGCTTCTCATTCAGTATCCAGAAACGCTACAAGGATGACGCAGGCGAGTGGCGAAATAGCAGCACGTATTTTCCCAACGACTTGCCGCGCCTCCGCCTCGCGATTGACAAGGCCTTCGAGTATGTCTCACTGAAGGAGAGTCAGACCAAGGGCGACGCGGAAGCCGCATGAGCCCAACAGCCTTTCCTGTGTTTGTGGAGGCCCGCTGGTTCTCTCGGCCAGCGGGCTTTTTCATCTCCCGTTCTCCGCCAGAAACTCCAAGCGTGGCCGATGACGTTCCTGTTCTCTATAACGCAGTTCCTTCTTATCCAGACACCTCAATCACTGCCTCGACAACGATCTTCTCGCACCAACCACACTGGTCACTCAGTTCGTTGTCGTGCATGCCCCGCCCACAGCATCGGCAACGCTTCACTGTTCTCGCGCCTCTGCCGGCTTCAACATACGCACCACCTTCGCCTTCCGGCGCTCCCATTGCACATCCCATGGGTACATCAGTTGCCCTGTCTTTCTTCGTTCTTCTTTCATATTCTTTCCTCAGAGTCCACCTCTTCGGGCAGGCTCAGCCTCGTTCAGAGGGCTGAGCCTTCGATTGGACACAGGACATCCCCTCGTCACCCGACACCGCGTTGAAGAATCAAGTAGCCGTTAGGCTGACGGCATCGGTGAGGGCAAAAGGATGAGTATTATTCACGGAGAGATCTGAGGCAGCTGTGATGTAGGAGGAAGGACCAACATGAGAACTCACGAGTATCGGTTCAAGACCGGAATCACGCGAACGCCCGAGTTCGAGAAGAAGAAGCTCGCGTCGTTCGCCGTGAATGTCGGTACCAAGTGTGGTCACGGCTGTACATATTGCAGCACCGGATCACTACTCCGCATGCACAAGTCCTTCAAGGATGCGGGCGAGAATCCTTTCAGTCGAGGTTTCGCCATTGTGGATCCTGAAACGCCCGAGCGTGTGGCACGCGATGCCCGGCGCATCAAGAAACGCGGCATGATCCAACTCTGCACCACTGTCGACGCGTGGGCACCGGAGGCGCAGCAGCACAACCTTGGCCGCCGATGCCTGGAAACCATTCTCGCCGAGCCCGGCTGGACCGTGCGCATTCTCACGAAGAACAGCGCTGTTGTCCGTGACTTCGATCTGATCGAGAAGCATCGCGATCGTGTCCTCGTCGGCCTAAGCATTACGGCACCGCCGGATAAAGAGGATGCCATCTCGATCATCGAGCCGAGCGCTTCGACCATTGGCGATCGCATGGCTGTCTTGCGAGAAGCGTCTGCTCGCGGCCTCCGCACGTACGCCATGCTCTGTCCGCTGCTGCCTGGCGTTGCCGACGCTCCGGAGCAAATCGATCGGATGGTTCGCTTCGCCGTCGAGTGCGGCTGCGAGGAGATTTTCGCCGAGCCGTTCAATGCCCGCGGTCCGGGCCTTCGGCTGACGCAGGAGGCGCTCGTGGAGCAGGGACATCACCAGGAAGCGGCGGCCATCGCAAACATCAGATCGCAGGTCCAATGGTCACCCTACGTTGTGCGTACGATCCAGAACATCCAGCGAGCTGTCCGCCGGCACTCCGACATCTCCAAGCTCCGCATCTTGCTCTATCCCTCACGCCTTCTCTCCGACGACCTCGGAGCCATCCGCAACAACGACGCCGGCGTCATCTGGCTCGGCAAGACATCCCCCCGTCACTACAAAGCCCGTTTAAGAATCAGGTAGCTGTCATGGTGACGGCATCGCTGATGGCGGTTGATGGGATATCGTTTGCATAGAGGATGGTAGAAGCGTGCAAGAAGGCGGTGGAGCTTGAACTCCGAGGATTCAAATGTACGGACTAACAGCAAGCTGCTTACGCCTGCAGAGGCGGCTCAGCAGCTGCGCGTAACGCCGGAACACGTGCGGTCGTTGATCCGGCTGGGGCAACTCGCGGCGGTGAACATCGGCACGGGTGCAAAGCGACCGCTGTACCGAATTGCCCCCGAGACGCTGCGAGAGTTCATATTGTACCGCGGACGATCAGGACCGCGGGCCCGACCAAGGCGTCCTAAGCAACGACCGTTCGTCCGTGATCATTTCCCGGATCTGAGATGATTTCCTCACCCAGCAGCTTGGTCCTTGCTTTCATCACGGCCGCGTCCACTGCGGCATCCGGCGTGTGCGTGTAGGTCACTTGCTGCTGGAGCTGGCTGTGCCGCATGAACCGCCTCTGCACGTGCGGATTGGCCACGAGCGAGATTGCTGTGGAGGCACAGTGCCTCAGCCTGTAAAAACCATAGCAAGGCACACCAGCTTTCGCACACAGCTTACGGAATTGTTCGGCGACCGCATCCTTGCTCCAGGGTCGCCAGAATTTGGTGATGAACAGCCGGCCTCCGTCCGATCGGCTCCAGCCCCGCCTGGCCATCCGTGCAATCAGCTCACCCCGATGCATCCTCAAGCCATCAATCGCCCGGAGTGTCTCGGGCCAGAGCGCGAAAGTCTGGCAAACACCGGTTTTGCTTCGCGGCAGCGTCGCACGGCTAGCGTAGAAATCTGTCCATTCTACGTCGTGGATGTCCTTCGGGCCGAAACCACAATTGATGCCGAGGAGGACCATCAGTCGCATCTGGATATCGCCACATGCCAAAAGCCTGCCGAGGTGCTTTTCAGTGTAGAGCTTCTTGTTGCCGCGGGTAAGTCCGTGCTTCGGGTCGTTCCTTACACGCTTCAGCTTGGGGGCGTGATCGATGATGTCGGCGTCCTCCGCAAACGTGAACAGAGCTCTAACCGCACTGAGGTAGTGGTTGATGGATTGGGCCGAATAGCCTCGCCTTTTCAAGGACAACTTCCAAGTCGCGAACATCTCGACAGTGAAATCTCCAGCCCGCAAGCGGGGATGGTCCTTGAGGAACCTACCCAGCCAATCTCTGTAGCCTCGCCGCGTGTCGGCGGGATTTCGCCAATTGGCTTGCTGGGCCTCCAAGAAGCGGTTGGCAAGTTCCTTGCCAGAAATCACAGCTGGAACTGCCGAGGGCTTCTCCGAAGCCCCAAGCTTCAAGGACATTCGATGGTATTTCTCAAGGGCATCTTCTCGATTGGCACCCAGGTAAATCCGCCTTCCGCTGCGGGTCACGTAGTGCTGGCCCGTAGGCTTGTGGAACGAGAGGGGATTCGACGCAGGTCGACTTCGTGGCATGGCACTGCCTCCAAAAGTGTAGTGATAAGTGTAGTGCCGCGCTCGTCGACGCTGATGACGGGAGGATGACGCTCGCAAGTTCTTGTCTTGCGAGGAGATGTGAATCGGGGCGACTTGATTCGAACAAGCGACCTCCTGCTCCCAAAGCAGGCGCTCTAAACCAGGCTGAGCTACGCCCCGTGGCGCGGTTTCGGGCGGCCTTTGCCGCTGCAACCTTAGCGCATTAAACGCCTTTATCCCCGTACAGTCAATACCCGCCTTACGTTATCACGAATCGCTGGTCGGCCAGCCATCACTCCTCAGCCGGCTCAGCTCAACCGCGCGTGCGGGTATGCTTCCTCTCCGCTCAACATAGCCGTAGCCAGACGCCCTTCAAGTATGCCGATTCCGGGCAGCGTGGTGAGACTGGGTGGTCCGGGGCGGCTCCGGTGATGTCGAGGATTTGGCACTCTCGTCCGGCCTGTCGCGCGGCGCCGGTGGTCAGGCTGACGAAATCGTCTCGTTCCATCGCGCCGCTGCACGAACATGTCAGCAATATACCACCTGGCCGAACCAGGTTTGCCGCGAGTCGGTTTAGGTCGAAGTATTTGCCGCGCCCTTCGCCTATATCGTTTCGCCCGAAGATGAGCTTCGGCGGGTCCAGCACGACCAGGTCATACTGTCGCCCGTTCACCTGCATCTGCCGCATATAGGCGAAGGCGTCGGCCTGGGTTGTTTCCACGCGTGCGTTGTTCAGGTTGGCGTTTCGCCGGGCGAGGTTGATCGCGTCTTCGTCGATGTCCACGCACGTGACGGCCTTTGCATCCCCGACCGTCTTGGCTGTGACGCCGAACCCGCCTGAGAAGCTGCATACGTCGAGTACCTCGGCTCCCTTCGCAAGGCTCGCCACGCGCCGGCGGTTGTCACGTTGGTCGCAGAAGAAGCCTGTCTTGTGGCGGGAGTCAAGGCGGACTTCGAACCGGACGCCGTTCTCGACGACCTTCACTGATGTCGGTAGGTCGTCGCTTCGGAGTTGCTTGGCGATGAAGCCCTCCTGCCGCAGCACACGTTCGTCGACGTTGACAAAGTGATAATGCGTTCCCGCTGCCGCGTGCAGCATCGGCAACAGGTCGCGGATTTGCCGCCAGATGCCGAGGCTCATCACCTCGACCGCAAGCACGTCGCCGTAGCGATCGACGATCAAGCCGCTGAGCCCGTCGCCTTCGGCATGGACCAGCCGATACGCCTCCGTGGTTTCGCCCAGCCGGAGAGTCTTCATGCGAAGTTGCACGGCTCGGTCGATCAATCGTTGCCAGAACGCCGCGTCCACGGGCGTGGTGTCGAAGTTCAGCATACGAAGGGCGATTTGAGAATTGGGGTTGTACAGGCCGTGGCCGAAGACCTCGCCGTGGCGATCGAAGACCGTCACAACGTCGCCCTGCGCCGCGTTTGGCGAGGCCCCGTCCACCATTCTGCGGTAGATGAATGTGTGGAATTTCGCCGACCGCAGTTTCACCCACGGCCCCTCTGGTGTTGTGGAGTCGTCTGTTTGTTTTTCGGAAGATGTCATCAGGGGATTATACCGCGATGTGGAGAGGGTGGGTCTGGGGATATCCCCTCGCGTGGTATTGACTCTCATTATCGCCCGGTCCGGGTGCTACTCTTCGGGCGTCTCGGTAGTCGGCTTGGACTCGTCGTTTGCCCGCGTTGCCTTTATCTCCTCGGAAAGTGGCGTGCCACACTCGGAGCAGACGCCGCTGGTATTGCCTCGAAGATTGTAGCCGCAGGATTGACAATGGCCGGAAGGATGGCGCCGCTTCATGCGTGAAACCAGGGAATGGCTCACCGAAGCGCCTGTCAGCATCAGTCCGCCAGTGATCATCATGGAGAGAAAAGTTTTCGCGTTCGGCATGTTCGACCCAAAAGGCGGGAGGCCTGAGGTGATATTTTCCAAGATGCCACCAATCATAATGGCGATAACAAGCGTTGGCGTCCCGACCAAGGTAACACGCCAACTCCTGTGATATCCCCCGATGAAGCCGCCGATCAAAGAGATAACAAAAACCAAGCCGAAGGCCGCCATCATGGCTCCATACAAACCCAATTTCGCTGTGCTCCAAAACCAAACCAGGAACACCGTGCTGATCCAGAGGATCGCAAACCATGACCAAGGACGAATGCGCGGCTCATTCATAACCGAAAGACCTCGAACATATCATGGGGCTTGGCTCTATGCTATCACGCATCGAGGTCCTCTGGTTCAGCATGTTAAATGTCGAGCGAATATGCCTGCCCACTCGGCCCTTTGCTACCCAGCAAAATTAAAAAGTTTTTCCGGCCAGGGAAAACGAGCTTATGTTTTTCATGTCCCTGATACGCTGAATTTGCACCGGCAAAAAGTGCAAATGCCCGCAAATGCCCGCAAAGTCTTTGGATACTTGTGTCGTTTGTTCGGATGCGACCGGATCGTGGCTGCTAGTTAATCGTGCTCAGCGCTTCGGGTATTTGGGCGATTTTTTCAAAGGAGAAACGGTGGAGGAACACTGCTCAAGAGTCAGGTTACGCGGCTGGCTGTATCGTGTTACGATGTCGGCAATGCTACGATACTGTGCGAACCACGCGTGCTTGCTGTATCCGCCTCCGAGGACCATCACGATCGGGATGAAGCGTTGGTTTGCTTCTTCAAAGACCATGGCGTCGCGCCGGACGACACCGTCTATGGTCATTTCCAAGTTCGCCAACGGATCGCCGGAGAGCACGTCCACACCGGCTTGGAGAAAAACGATGTCGGGTCGCGCTTGATCAAATGCGCCGGACAGATGTTTTGCCAGGATAGCATGGTACTTCGCATCATCCGTTCCCGCAGGCAGCGGCACATCCAAGTCGTTGTGTTCCTTGGGAATCGGGTAGATTCCCGCCTCGTGCATGTCGAACGTATAAACTGTTTCATCATTCTCGAAACACAACGCGGTGCCGTTGCCCTGGTGGACGTCGAGGTCGACGACGAGCGCGCGTTGAATCAGACCCTCAGCTTGTAGCATGCGAATCGCCACTGGCATGTCCGCGTAGATACAGAAGCCGCCGCCTTTACCAGGTTCCGCGTGGTGATACCCTCCGCCGAGGTTGATCGCCATGCCGTGCTGAAGCGCGAGCCTCGCGGCAAGCAATGTGCCACCGGTGGCCCGGCGAAACGGTTGCAGCACCGCAGCGTCAGTCAAGCCAGCCGGCGTGATCGCGGCGAGACCGTATTCCAGATACCTTGCGAGCAGGTGCGGTTGTTTGAGGCGTCGATCGAGATATTCCCTCGTATGCACGCGTAAGAGGTCCGCCCTGGCAATCTCCTCAGGAACATACACATCCATGGGGCAAATCAAGCCTTCATTTACGAGCTGCAAGTAGATCTTCGCATACTTATGGATGTCAAACGGGTGGAGCTTTTCCAGCCCTCCAGAACTGATTAGGTACCGGCTGGAATAGACGACGCAGATGCGTTGTTTCAAAGGCCTCCCGGCCCTTGGGTGGTCGCCCTGCTTCATGGCCGGCGGCGCGATGCAGCCGCCTATCGCCGCCGTGAGAAGCAATGCGGCCAATGTGATTGTCTTGCATCGGTGTGGCATGGGTGTTCCTCGCAAGCATGTAACGTTATTTGGTGAGCGATGTCTACATTGGGTGAGCAATGTTGACGCGATCTGCTGAGAGAGGTGATGAATCGGCCTTGCTGGGCGGGGCAATGACATCGACTTCCAAACCTGAACCGGCCCATCGCCGTGCAGAATTGCAGAATCGTGCCGCGTGAGTGCGGAGTGATGATATCGATTGAACAATTCTTGGGCCAACTCTCAAGCTATGGCGGAGGCCTCGTGCCCTTTCTGTCTGGGAATGCACGGAAGTCCGCATGACACGTTGGATTACCGCCAGAATTGTCTTGGATTACTCCCAACCCAGCAAAAAGAAAAACGCCGCTTGAACACACGAACGCCTTTCCTTGTTCTAACATGGGCAAGGGAACTTGATTCGTCGAAGGCCGGCGTTCATCGCTCACTTCTCGGTCGCTTTCTGTCCGCCACCAGATTAGCCAGGCATCTTCATCGAAGCCGTAGTTTTGCCCTGTGATTTCGATTAACGCCTCTTGCACTTCCGTGCGATAGACTGAAATTGTTTGTATTTCGTAATGCGATTCCGTGCCGATCATTGATCCCCGCCAGTCCAGCACACCAATGGTCCTCGGGGCGTAGCGAATCCTGCGCCACTGATAGCGGCACCAGGTCGGCCGGACGAATACGAGTCTGATATCGTCCAGCATCACGGGCCGCGAGACCAAAACACGGCCGCGTGTTTCCGTCGATAGAACACGGACCAAGTCCCCGACGCTTGTTCGTGCCTTCAAAACGCCCAGCGCCGCCGCCGCATTCCGAATCACTTGTTCCTCGTCACTCTTCAGCGCGCCGCGCAGCCGGTCGGTGACACGGTCGTCCTTTCGCTCGGCAAGCACCATCGCCGCTTTTTTGCGAACATCCGGCGAGGGATCGAGCAATGTGATCACAACGAGATTCAGGGTGGACTCGTCCTGCTCGAAACGAGACAGTGACTCGACCAAGAGTTGCCGACAGGCTTCGTTGCCCGTGCTCAACACCCGTGTCAGTCCAGGCACGGCCAGCGGGTCGTCGATCGCGAGAATCAGGTCCCTTCCTTTGAGAAACTTTTTCGACCGTGCCTCGCGATTCGCAAGGCGTCCTCGATAGATCGCCTTGATCTTCACCGTCCATTCGGCTGTCAACGAACGAATGAACTCCGCCTCCTCACGCTCCCGGCGTTTGGCCTCGACCTCGTTTGGGTCCGGCACCATTGGCGAGGCCTTGCGCACCCAGTTGCCGGCCTCTTCCACATACCCCAACATTCGACGGGCTTTCAAATGATCCGGATCGAGTTTGATCACCGCCTCCAACTCCGCCAGGTGCTCTGTGATCAGGCCTCGTCGATGACACCAAGCCGCCAAGTCGAAGTGGGCCTCCGCAGTGTCGGAACAGGCCGCCTGCATTTTCTCGTAAAGGCGCCAAGGAGAGGTGCGTTTCTCGATCTCCTCGATCCAATCCTTCGCGATGTCGACGATGCCGAACTTCGTCCGTACCTGATACGAATTTCCGAGGTCCGCCAGGATTTCGACCTCGATCTCTTCTCCGCCATTGATGTGGAAGATGTCCCCCCAGGATGCGGTTCCCGTTGCGAACACCATCCCCCAACACACGGCCCAGAGAAGAACTCCGCGTTGTTTGATGTGTTGCATCATCTTGATTATAGGCCCGGACTTCGGTGCGAGGTCGATCCGAATCCGAAGAACTTGTCGAATCGCTGGTAATCCACTACCGTCAAATCTCCGTTTGACAATCGTGAGCCACACCCACCGAGAGGCCCCGCCGCTCGTAGCGGTCGACGCCCCTGTCGGCCGAGGCATTTGAAATCATGGCTGTTCTGCCGCTGATCGCTCATCCTGAAACCTATACACCCTGCCTTCAGGATCTTCTTGCTGCCGGGCCGGTCATTCGCGACTACTGGCTCGACCTCTTCGATAATCACCTCGGGACCCTCGCCGCCCTGCCGCTCGGAGAAGGGACACTCCAGGATCACGAGCGATGGGACGACTTTCGCCTTGACTATCTCGCGGGCCTGGCCGCTCTTCGTCGCGATCCGTCACTGCGAGGCTCGCTGAGCGTGTTGGAACTGACCCGTTTCCGCGAGGAGCAGTTGGCCGCGCAAGGGTTCGGTGACCCGTTCACCGATTTGAAGCGGAGGGAGAATCAAGCGGCACTGCGGATGCTCGAACACGTGCTCGGCGACATCGATGATTGCGCGCCGTCTGAACAGCTTGAACGTCTCGCTCGGGGCCTATTCGCCGGCAATATCTTCGACATGGGCTCCAAAGCCGTGGCGGGTGCTTTCAAGGATGGCCGATTCGAGTTCATTGCCTCGCGAGACAAGATTCGGGCCAGGCCGTGGCCTGTTGACCATCTCGACGCGTGGGTTCTTCGCTTGAGGCAACGTCCGGCCTATCGGCAAGCCCTGTTCTTCGTTGACAACGCGGGACCGGACATCGTGTTGGGCGTGTTGCCGTTGGTTCGCCACTTCGTCAAATCTGGCACTCGCGTCGTTCTCGCCGCCAATACAAAGCCCGCTCTCAACGACATTACCGCTTCCGAGTTGGTTCCGCTTTTGGAGGAATGCTGCAAGATCGATCCCTTTCTTGACGCGTGCATTCGGCGAGATGAAATAACCGTTGTCGCATCAGGATGCGGCGAACCACTGATCGATCTGACGGCATTGTCGCCCGAGTGTTGTTCGGCTGCGGGAGAGAGCGACCTGTTGATTCTTGAAGGCATGGGCCGTGCGATTGAAAGCAACTTTGACACGCACTTTACCGTTGACACGCTCAAGCTCGCCCTGATCAAAGATCCGATGGTCGCCGAGATAATCGGCGTGAAACTGTTCGATCCGGTCTTCCGGTTTGATCACGATGTTGACGGCCCTGGCGAGCGAGACCCCGGCATCGGGGAGTATCGTCGTCCGCATCGAGCGGGATGATCCGACCGTCTCGTTGGGCGAGTTCGTCGATGTTGACATCGTCGCGACGTTCGATGATCCGATCGTAGCGTGGGGCCTGGACATCACGGTCGACGTGCCGGCCTACACCAGTTGGACGCTTGCGGAAATCGGCTCTGCATGGAATTGGCCGACGAGCGGTTCGTTGGACGGCGACTGCCTGGCGGAAGGCGTGGTGTTCGAGCCTGCCACGATGACAGTCACCCCGGAGCCAACAACGATGGTACTCCTCTTGGCCTCAAGCTTACTGGTGCTGCGACGACGGCGGTAAGCGTACGTCCGCGATAGCCAAGGATGAGACGGCGGAAGGTCCCCACGTCGGCAGAAGGCAAGAGCAGTTGTCGAGAGAAAGTAGCGTCCGACGCCCGTGTCGGACAAGGAAGACAAACGGTTTGCCTCGGCCTGACAGGGGCGTCGGCCGCTACAGGGGTGTGCAAAACGCTCTAGCTGTTGTCCGGTGCTTCGGGAAGATCGAAGCGTACAACGACTGATGAAGGCATGACGGGGTACTCGATCCGACAGCGATAGACGTCGAATCGCTCACCGTCCCAGCCTGCACGGTCGAAGACATAGCGGCCCATTTGGGCATAGCGAGGAAGATCGGGCGTGTGCAATACCGAGGGGCCTTTGCCGAGGTAGCTGACGGTGTGGCGAATCGGAAGCTGATGACGCTCGTGAATGACGCCTTCCCAGAGCATTTCGCCAGTATGCTCAGCATGGACGAGAACCGATGGATCCACAATGGGGCCAAAAGTGTCCTCACGCACCATGTAGTCCATCAAGACCACTTCGCAGGGCGTGCGAACGGTAACACAGATGCCTGCAAAGCGATCGCCCTCGGTGCTGTAGCGATGTTGCGCATGCCGCATGATGTGACCTTCCATGCATGTGACGGCTGCGCGATTACCCACGTCTCGGCTTACGATCTCGCCATCCACAAAGCCGAGCCCGGCTTCAACAGCGCGAAGCTCTGGCAAGGGCTTGCTGCAAAAATCTCGCAGCAGTGCCAGCCCAAATTTGCCACTGACTGGTTCCAGGGGATCCCTTTGAATGTCTACCGGTGAGCCATCATCGCCGCGAGCACCCGAGTGGGAAATGATCAAGGGTGCACTTCCTCGCAATTGGCGGAGATCCACAAAACCCTCGACCCGAATACCATCAATCCATCCAAGATCCTTACTAGGCTGAATAACGACTAGCTTCAACTGGGTTTTGGCCTGAACGCCCAGGATGTGGCGCTGTCCTCGGAAGGCGAGGCGCCGGTGCACCAGATCGAGCTGTTCCGCATTGGCGTCAGGGACCAGCGAACTCATCATTGAGTCGAAAGTGGCGCGATCACCGGCATGACGCACGACGACTTCTTCGAAATCGTCTGCGGCGAGAGAAGCCGCTTCGATCAGCCGATTGGGAACTCCCTGCTTAGTCGCAGCCCGAAAGAAGGAACGAAGGTTTGCGCGGCTCGGCACATGGGTGCCAGCGGCAACCGGGTCGGTAGAGTTCGCGACTTTAAAGACTCTCCAACTCAGCTTTCGATCGATCCGCAGGGCCCTGTGGAGATCTGCGCCCTTCCTGACTTCACTCGGAACGGCGGCAATCACCTCTGAGAGCTCGCTTCGCAAGCGCGTGAGGCTTCTCGTGACGTCTTCCTCGAAAGGCACATCAATCGAGTCTGAGAGATCTTTACGGGACATATACTAACCATAACACCGAACCAAAGCAGAATCAAGGAAAAAGATAGGTGTTCCGCCACAATCCGGAAAAGATTTCTAGAAACATGCCACGCTATATTGACAGTCGTGTTTCCATCTGCTATCCTCGAAACATGCTGCATCGTTTAGTGGCTGGTCTGGTTGCGAATTGGCGTATGAGGTCGCCAACAATCCGGGGGGTCAACAACCAAAACGAGTGGATCGAGGATTCATCCCGATCTGCTCTGCATGATGGATGGGGAAGGCGTTTCAGTATGACGAATCCGGCAATTGTTTTCAGTTCCAAAACGGGGTCATGTGTGCTCCGGGGTTAGGAACGACCTCCGGAGGCGGAAGTCGTGTTCGTCTCCGGGCGCGATCATTTTTCTCTTGGTAGGAGGTTGGTAACATGAGGTGGGCAACGATAGCAGTCGTCTTGTGTATGGCAGCGATGTGCCTGAACACGGTGACGGCAGATGACACGCCGCGGGTCAATTCTGCGGTGGGTGAAAACGAGGATGCAAGGCATTTCTTCAAGGAGGTTTCGCGTACGCTGCCTGGATCGGAGGTGGCGACGCCGGGCCAGTTCACTGGCGAACCGAGCATCGGTTCCCAGGCGTCCGACCTCAAGTCGGCCCAACCCGAGTTCGGGGTGAAGAACCCGACCGGCGCATCGGGCATCGAACGTTCTCCGGACGGGGCGTCATTCCGAAAGATCAGCTCTTTCGACAGCAAGCCGGCAACACCCGCTAACGGCAAGCCGTCGCGTGGTGACCGTGCTGCCCCGCGAGCACGCGGCTGCGGCGATGAAGAATCCGGCGATTGCTGCGACGCCAACTATACGCCCTATTGCGATGATGGGGAGTGCTGCGACATCGTTTGCAACATGCTGGGCATGAGTTGGTGTTGTGACGAAGAGGACGGCGGTTGGGATGAAGACTGTGTGGCGGCTGCCCGAGATATGTGCGGCATATGTGGACCGCCGACCGCGGCGTGTTGCTTCGGCGACGAGTGCGTCGAGATGGAAGAAATCTCGTGCATTCTGGCGGGCGGCCGGTGGTACCACAGCGCGCATTGTGGCGAGTTCCAGTGTCCGGGCTGTTCCGCTGAGGACTCGCTTTTCTCTCAAAGCGTCAACAACTGGGGAACTTACGGCGGCACAACCTGCGATCTCGACTCTGGCTACGGCTTCGCCTACGACAACTTCTCGGGCGTTCAAGGCGATATCTGCGGCGTGAGGTGGGTCAGTGAGCCGAAAAGCCAGGAGGGCTGGGAATGCTACGAGGATCCGATGACGTTCATCATCGAGTTCCGTGAAGATAATGGTGGGATCCCCGGCGATATCGTGTGCAGCTACACGGTGACGGCTTCAGGAAGATGGTTTGGAATCTACTACGACATTTGGGCTGAGTACGAGGTAGAGTTCGATACCTGTTGCACGTTGGAGAGTGGATGGATCTCTATCCAGGGCACGGGTGGACCTGATTGCTTCTTCGGTTGGATCCAGGCTGAGGATGGTCAGGGCGACGGAAGGCACTGCTCAAGGCCTGTGGACAGCGAGGACTGGTCCTGTCAGGAAGCGGGCGAACCCTGGTCATGGGATCAGAACTTCTGCCTGCTTGGTACTCTCTACCCCGGTGCATGTTGTGACGAGGTCGCCGGTACGTGTGAGAGCAATGTTGAGGCAGCAGACTGTCCGGCGACGAGCCGCTTCTCGCCGCGGATCACCTGTGCCGAGATGGACCCGCCCTGCGGCGTCTTGGCCGGTGCTTGCTGCATCGACGAGGCCCCGTACTGCTACATCGAGTCTGGCGCCAATTGCGAGGGTTACTACCTTGGGGATGGCACGACGTGTGATCTGAACGATTGCAACACCAATGGCGTACCGGACACCTGCGATATTGCCAGCGGCAACAGCGCCGACTGTGATGGAAACGGCATCCCGGACGAGTGCGACATTGCCGGCGGCGCGGACGATTACGACGCCAACGGGGTGTTGGATGCCTGTGAGCCGGACTGCAACAACAACGGCCTTGTCGATGCGTGCGACATCAACTGTGCGACCGGCAACTGCGCTTCGCATCCGACAGTGACGTGTGGCGGCAGCCTGGATTGCCAGCCGAATGGTATTCCCGATGAGTGCGAATTGGGGACTCTGGGTAGTTCCACACTCTGGGACAACGGCGCGCCCAATGATGCCTACGTATTGCGAAGTCACTTCGGCGGTTCATTCGAGAATGCCCTGACTGTGGACGACTTCAACCTTCCAAGCGGTGGAATCGTCAATGGCCTGCATTGGGAAGCCGAGGAGACAGGCACGTTTCAGTGGCAAGGCTTTGTGCATGTCTTCATCTATGGTGACAACGGTGAAGGTGGACCGGACGACGGGAATGAGATTGCGTACTTCACGGTGCCCAACGATACCGGCTCCATTATTAAGACCTGGCTCGGCGCGGGCACTCAGCTAGAGAATCGCTATCGGTACGACATCTACGGATTGGATATCCCACTCGGCTCCGGCATCTATTGGCTCGGGCTGGCGCCGGATGGCGGTTTCACCAGCTACGGCAATGGCGAGGATTCGAAGTGGTGCAGCAGTCAGACCGGCGGAGCCGTGATCGGTGGAGAGGCCCACATTCGCGTCCCCATGGTTGGATACGATTTCTTCGAGCCGTGGAGCGGTCTTGGCGCGCCCGGACCGCATGATGCGTCGTTCACAGTGACCACGAGCTTCTTCGGCGCTGACTGCAACGGCAACGGCATCCCGGATGATTGCGATATCGCCGATTGTGATGGATCCGCATGGTGTCAGGATTGCCAGGGCAACGGCATCCTGGACGGCTGCGAGCCCGACTGCAACGGAAACGGCATCGCGGATCAGTGCGATATCCTGGATTGCGACGGCAGCACCTGGTGCGGTGATTGCGACGGCAACGAGGTCCCGGACGAGTGTCAGGTGCCTCCGCTCGGCGGCGAACTGGACTGCAACGAGAACGGATCGCCCGACAGCTGTGATGTTGCCGACGGCGTCAGCCCCGATTGCAATGGCAACGGTGTTCCCGACGAATGTGACATTTCGGACGAAACCAGCTTCGATTACGACTTGAACGGTGTTCCTGATGAGTGTGATCCTGACTGCAATGGCAACGGTCTGGTCGATGCGTGCGACCTCAATTGTGCCACCGGCAACTGCGCCTCTCATCCGTCGGTCACGTGCGGTGAGAGCCTCGACTGCCAGCCGGACGGCATTCCCGATGAGTGTCAGCTCGTCAGCGATTGGGAGTACGCAATTGACGACGGCACAAGCGACAACTCGGCCGGCCTCTCAGCGGGCGGTTCCATCGCCTGGCTGAATCACTTTGTGGTGCAGGATGGCATCTCAACGATTAGCAAGATCAGCCTGGCCTGGGCCAGCGCTCCAGCCATGTCCAGCTGCACCGTGTACCTCTGGAGCGATCCCAACAATGATGGTTTGCCAGACGACGCAGTGGTCTTGGCTTCGGCCAACACAATGGTTACTAACCCAGAGACGGACATCTTCAAGGTTGTCGACATTGCGGATACCAATGTGGGGCCCAACGGGACCAGCTTCTTCGTGGGCGCCATTATGACCCATCCCTCTGGCGACCGCCCGGCTGCGGTTGATGACAACGGCACGGGTACCGGCTGGATTGCCGGCAATACTTCCGGACCCGTGGATCCCAACGACCTCGCGGCTGCACCGATCGCGCCGCAGGCTTATGTGAACGCCTGGCTAGTTCGGGCAACGGGTCTGGGGATCAACGACTGCAATTCCAACGACATCCCGGACGAGTGCGACATTGCCTCGGGCTACAGTCAGGATTGCGACGCCAACGGGATGCCGGACGAGTGCGAGTGGATGGACTGCAACGACAACGGCATCCACGATCCGTGCGACCTGTTGACCTGTGACGGTTCGCCTTGGTGCTCGGACTGCAACTCCAACAACGTCATCGACGAGTGTGATATCAGCTCTGGGTTCAGCGAGGACTGCCAACCGGACGGCGTGCCGGACGAGTGTCAGCTTGGCGCCCTCGTCACAGTCCTTGATGAGACCTTCTACACGACCTCGTTCTGGGAGGAGCCCTTGCCCAACGGTTGGGGGTCGGTCACCGTGTCCGGTGCCCCGTGGAACGAGTGGATCATGTACGGCGGTTGGGGCTGCGAATACGAGGGCGGCGCCATGATCTTTGGCAATATGGAAGAAGGCAAGAGCGGCGCTAGAGCGGGACTCGATGTTTACCTCTTGTCGCCCGAGTTGACTATGACCGACGGCATCCTCAGCTTCTGCACGAACGGTGCTGCTGTTGGTTCTCAACCGTGGTGCGATGAACAACTGGATCTCATGGTTGTGATCGGCGAACCCGGCGGCGGTGATGATATCTTCGTCGGCAGCGTGAGTGACTTGTGGTCAGGATACTTCGGCGGTTTCGATGAAGGCGTATTCGACTTGTCCGAGTTGCTTCCGGGCGGACCGTTCAAGCTCGGCTTCAGGTACTACGGTGAAGGTACCGAATTCGAGAACGCCTTGATCGACCAGATCCTGTTGACTCGAAAGCAGCCGGGCAGCGACTGCAACGACAACGGTATCCCGGATGATTGCGATCTGCGGGATTGCGACGGCAGCGCCTGGTGCGATGACTGCAACGCTGACGGCGTGCTGGACAGTTGCCAACTTGGCGACGCCGGCGGCCAAACGTACCAATGGGATGACGGCACGATCGAAAGTGGGTTCGGGTACGGCATTATGGCGGAGAATGTCTGGGTCCAGAGATTCGATGCTCAGCCGGGCTCCGAAACGATTGAAGCGATTGCCACGGCCCTCGGCTCTGTAGGAGGCGAGGCGGGCGTGGCTCCCGGTGACCTGCTCCGTGTGTACGTGTGGAGTGATCCCATGGGCATGGGTGAACTCAGCGAGGCGGTTCTTCTCGCAGAGGCCAGTGCGCCTGCGGATGCGGCGGCCATCAATACCGGCCTCCTTCAGACGGTGCCGATCGGACCGGTGACGGTGTCGGGAAGCTTCTTCATTGGTGCTTCTGTCCTCTCCGAAGCAAACCCGGGACCGGGCGACCGGCAGGAACCGCTGGCCCACGAGTCGTGGATGGCTTTTGTCGAAGGCGGAACGTTCGACCCCAATAACCTCGAAGAAGGTGCGGAATTGGTCTTCATGGACTGGTGGGCCGCCACGGACTGGGTCTTGCGAGCCCTCACCGCTTCCGGCTCGCCGGCGAACGACTGCAACGGCAACGGCATCCCGGACGAGTGCGACTTGTGCGGCGATCTCAACGGTGACGGCGAGGTTGATTATGACGACTACGTCATCTTCCTCTCGGCGTTCGGCGGTGAGGCCGATGGTTCGCCGGCCGAGGATTACTGCTGCGACTACGACCATACAGGCGCCGTCGGCATGGCCGACTATCGCGCGTGGTTGCAGTGCTATCGCGACTTCGTCGGTGATCCGCTGGCCGGTCCGCCGACCAATCGTGGTTTCGAGGAACCTGGCTTCGGGACGGCCGATGGTGACACTGACTCTGGCACTGGGCGAATCCAGCCTACCCGCACGCAGAGCACCACCAACCCGAGGTCGAAAGTGAGTCCGAGACTGTAAAAAAGCCTCCTGGATGGTGACGCCTGGTTGCGGTCCGTGCCTCCACTGACTGCAACCGGCGTCGCCCTCATACGAGAATATACAAACAACGAGGAAACCAAACACGAACCAGGGAATCACGATCGAAAACGAATTCGAAAACCCTGAGGAGGATTGAGAATCATGAATCTATCACGAAGTATTGTTTGCATCACGATGTTGATGGTCATGGCGAGCACGACCGCGGCATCGGGAAGTATCGTCGTCAGCATCGAGCCGGAGAATCCGACTGTCGCGTTGGGCGAGTTTGTCGATGTTGATATTGTCGCGACGTTTGATGAACCGATCGTCGCCTGGGGCCTGGACATCACGGTCGACGTGCCGGCCTACACGAGTTGGACGCTTGCGGAAATCGGCTCTGCGTGGAATTGGCCGACGAGCGGTTCCTTGGACGGCGACGCCCTGGCAGGCCTGCGTTTTCCCACCGGCGTCACCGGAGAAGTTTTGCTGGCGACGTTGACGTTTGAGGGCTTGGCCGAAGGCGCAACGCTGTTGAGTTTGAGCAGCGGCCCGGAAGAGGACGAAGGCTTCGAGTATCAAGCCGGCGGCCTGGCGGAAGGTGTGGTGTTCGAGTCTGCCACGTTGACAGTCACCCCGGAGCCAACGACGATGGCACTGCTCGTGGCCTCAAGCCTGCTGGTGCTGCGACGGCGACGGTAAGCACACGGCGGCAACAAGTAGGAGTAGTTATCGAGAACGTAGCGTCCAACCCCCGTGCCGAACGAGGAAGACGAACGGTTTGCCTCGGCCGACACGGGGCGTTGGCTGCTACAGAAAAGGTGAGTTAGCTTTAGCGTTTAATGGTGCGAATGAATTCCTGCACTTCGGGAATTTCGCCCTGGAAGATCAGGTAGCCGTTGTACGGCTCTCGCTCGGTGATTTCGTCAACAACCGGGCTCAACATGATTCGCCGGAGTTCTTCGCGATCATCAGTCTGGCCAAGCGCCCAGGACAGTTTCATGAAGGCGACCTCCGGGAGCATGTTGGCGGCCGGCACGACCCCCAACTCCATGATCTCCCGCCCGGTCTCATAGACATACATCTGCACGTAACCCCACAGGGTCTGGACCGTCATATAGATGTGGACGCCCTTGGCGACCGCGCGATCGAGCGCGGGGTAGAGCGGCTTGTTTACATGGCCCAGCCCGGTGCCGGCAATGACGATGCCGCGATAGCCCATGTCTACGATGGCGTCCACGATGTCGGGCGACATGTTCGGATAGTAATAGAGGATGGTGACCTTGTTATCAAACGCCGTGTTGATCCTGACGTTGCGATCGTCGCGCCGCCGTTTGTAGTCCTGTCTGAGATAGTCGATCTTGTGCGGGTAGATCATGGCCAATGGCGTGTCGCCGATCGTGCGGAAGGTCGAGCGATAACTGGAGTGCATCTTGCGGACGCGCGTGCCGCGATGGAGCAGGCAATACTGATCCGAGGTCGGACCGAACATGCACACGGAGACCTCGGCGATGTCACCCTCCGCAGCCGCTTTAACGGCGTTGATCAGATTGATCGCGGCATCCGAAGAGGGCCGATCGGACGAGCGCTGCGATCCGACCATGACAATCGGGACTGGCGAATCCTGCACCATGAAACTCAGAATCGCTGCCGTGTGATGCATGGTATCGGTGCCGTGGCCGATGACAATGCCGTCCACGCCCTCTTCGATCTTCTCGCCGATCCGCTCGGCAAGCCGGATGTATTGCTCGGGTCCCATGTTTTCGCTGAAAACGCCGAAGAGTTTCTCGGTGGTCAGGTTGCAGACGTCCGCCAGTTCCGGGACTGAGCCGTACAACTCGCCGGGCGAAAACGCGGGGATGACCGCCCCGGTGCGGTAGTCGAGTCGGCTGGCGATCGTTCCGCCCGTGCCGAACAGCGTGACGTTCGGTTTCTCCGAGTCGAAGGGAAACTCCTTCTCCGGAATCTTGTAGTGCGCCTCGCGCCGGCCATGCTCCGTCATTCGCGTGATCGAATCCGCCGCGACACCGACGTTGTATCCGCTGGCCAGCTTCAAGACGATGTGCTGGTCGTCGGCGGTCTCCGAACGGGGAAGGATAATACCCTTGAAGCCGCCGTTGCCGGTTTCCACTTCGACATCACTCCAGACGGAAACATCGAACTTGTCGAGCGTTGTCTTTCCAATCCCGCGATAACCTTGGGTCGTGTCACTCATGTTGTCTTCCTGGTCAGACGCTCCGGTTGCGGATTGCTTTGCGGTTAATCCCCTTTCTTGTTAACCGCAGTGAACGCAAAGTGTGTGTGGTGGTTTGCAGCGAAACAGCCCCTGAGGGGCGAAAAGTGATAGCCCACAGCGGAAGCTGTGGGTTTCCGTTGCCCCCGACCTCCCTAGCCCCGGAGGGGCGTAAGAACCATCCACACGTTACGTCTTTCTTCTTTCGCCCCTTCGGGGCTGACCTCCGTGTTGTGTTTCCTTTCCCACGGCTTGCGCCGTGGGCTACAATCTATCGCCCCTTTGGGGCTATCCCATCGTTTGCACTCAGGGCTCGGATTGGTTCAATGGCCAAGCTCTGTTCGAGTTGTTGTGCCACTTTTGATCCGTCAACGCGGCCCCGCAGTTTGCCCATCACTTGGCCCATGGCATACCGCTGGAGTTGGTCCTCAGTGCCGAAACGGGGGCGATTCAAACCGCGGACGGTTTCGACCACGCATGAGATCAATTCGTCATCCGTGACCGGCGCGTACTCGATGAGTAGGTCGTTTGGCGTTGTGTGATCCAACTCCGGTTCCGCGCGCTTCGTCAGAAGCTTTTCCAGGACTTCCAGCACGCCGTTGCGAGCAAGTCGTCCGGTCGTGAAGGCTTTGAATATCTCGAAGATATCGTCGTCCGTGGCGCGTTCAGGCGCCAGGCCACAGCGTCGAAAGGCTTTGAGACGCTCGCACACCACCACCACGGCAAACGCGGGATCGCACTTGAGTTCGTCCACGAGGCGTAGGAACAAGTCGGCCCTTCGCGACAGGGACAACGCGGTCACGAGTCCCTCGGACAAACCCATGGCACGATATCGTTTCTCCCGATCCCAAACGTATTCAGGGAGGTTGGCCGCGATACGTTCAATCCGATTGGCCGGTATCGCCATCGGCGGAAGGTCCGTATCGGGATACATTCGATCGGCACCTGGAAGGACGCGTTCGAAGCCGTTGGTGCCGTCCTTGAGGCCTTGTCGCGTGTCGCTGGGAACACCGATCGTCGCCTCCAACGCTCGAATGGAGATTTCATCCGCGGCACAACGCGTATCGGCCTCGTCACCCCAGACGAGGATCAATGCGTCATTGTTGTTCGCTTTCATCTTGCGCCGCAGGGTTTGCCAGTCCTTGCCGTCCAAAGATTCCGAAGCCGTGTCCGAGTGGACGATGTTGGGTTGTTGCGTCAGGCAGGCAATCACCCGAACACGGTCGGAGAACTCCTTGGCGAACGTCGTGTGCTCCTGGGTGGGCTCGTTCAAGATGCCGGCGAACCCCTTGAGTACGACGCACTTGACCCGGTCTCCCAGTTCTAATGCCGCCCGCATCGGTTCGTACTTCGTCTTGGCCACCACCCGTGTCACGTCGCGTATGGAGTGCTTGAACGTATCGGGGGTGATGCCTCGGTGGTTCAGTTCGTCACGGATGGCCAGAAGCGAACACTGCCGCCGGGCCTCGTTGTAGACGAGCCGAGGAATCCGCCATAACTGGGGAACGCCTTTGATCTCGATCCGGGTTCCGCCCTTGACGCTGACATTCACATCTTGCCGCGCGGCGCCGTAACCCGTGCGGACCTTCCCGGTACTGCGGCAGAGACGGCGAATGATCTCCCCGACCTCGGCGACCTCCTCCGGCGTGCGCATGTCCGGTTCGGTCACCGGCTCGATCAGAGGCATGCCCAGACGGTCGGTGAGGTAGACCCGGTCGTGCCCGACATCCGAGACCTCTCGGCAGGCGTCCTCCTCCAGGCCGAGCTGCCTGATCCGGATCTTTCGGCCTTTGAACGGAATCCAGCCCTCGACGCCGACGATGGTCGTCCGCTGAAAGCCAGCCGGGATCGATCCGTCGAGGTATTGCTTTCTGGCGATGTGCAACTCGTTGACGATGTTCAGGCGCAGCAGCATCGCGACTTCCAGGGCATAGTCGAGCGCGTCGTCGGCGATGAAGAATGGCGGTGTGTCGTCGAATTCGTAGGTGCAGACCGTGTCGTGATGGATGCGGTAGTAGATGTTCTTCCGCGTCTTCTTCTCCATCAGCGCGGTGCCGTCGTATTCACCGAGTTCGGAAAGCGTCGGGCGCATGTGCCGGAGGATCTCGGCGTCATACAGGTCGCTGTACAGCCCCGTGGGGCAACGGCAAAAAAGCTTGGTTCGGGTCTGTAGCTGCTGATGGACTTCGATGCCACAGCGCAGCCCGATGTCCGCATAGTTATCGGGCGACATTGTGTGAAACGGCTTGAATGCTAGGGTCATCGCCCGGTGGCTCCTGTCTCATACGAAGAAGTCGGTATTCTATCAAAGTCCCGTGTGACCAGCAAAGCCCCGAGGCACGCATGGCGTTGGAGGCTGGCGATTGACATCCGATTCTGGTAGTGTTTTCGTCAGATGTACGGACCTTGTTGGAGTGCGGATTACATGTTCACGTCTCACCGAGAAGCTCTCAAATACATCGCGGAAGAAGACGTCGCGATGGTTGATCTGAAAATCGTTGGCGTTGCCGGACAGTGGATGCATATCACCATCCCGGCGAAGAACTTCACACAGAAACATTTTGAAGAAGGTGTTGGTTACGACGGTTCATCGGGCTCCGGTTATAGCAGCATCGAGGACGGCGACGTGGCGGCCATGCCGGACCCGACCAGCGCTTTTCTGGACCCATTCTGGGCGCACCCGACCCTCAGTTTTATCTGCGATACCGTCACGGCGGATGCCAAGACGCCTTTGGCGAGTGATCCGCGCACCATCGCGCGGCGCGCCGAGTCTTACATGAGGAAGTCCGGCATTGCCGACGAGGCGCTCATGGGGCCGGAGTTCGAGTTCTACGTTTTCGACAGCCTGGAAATGGTGAACGAACCCTATCAGACCTTCATCAAAATCAACTCTTCTGAGGCCGACCCGGAAGGCGCGGGACCGGCGATTCAGCACAAAAAAGGCTATCTCGCCCTGCCGCCGACAGAGGGCCTGCACGACTTGCGCTCAGAGATCGCCCTGATGCTGGAGTCGATGAGGATTCCCGTTCGGTACCACCATCACGAAGTCGGCGCGCCAGGGCAGTGTGAAATCGAGATCGACCTGGGGCCGCTCCTCAAGATCGCCGACCGAACGATGCTCATCAAGTACGTGGTGAAGAACGTTGCCAGGCGGCAGGGGAAGCTGGCGACCTTCATGCCGAAGCCTGTGTATGGTGAGGCCGGCAACGGCATGCACGTTCACCAGAAACTCGACAAGGGTGGCAAACCGCTCTTCTTTGACACCGAAAAGAAGAACTACGCGAACCTCAGTGATTTGGCGTTGCACTACATCGGCGGGCTACTCCAACACGGCCGCGCGTTGACAGGCCTGACGAATCCGTCCACGAATTCCTTCAAGCGATTAGAGGCAGGCTACGAGGCGCCCGTGAACTTGTTCTTCTCGTTGGCGAATCGCTCCGCGGCGATCCGCGTGCCGAAGTATGCCATCCAGCCGGAAGACAAGCGCATCGAATACCGTCCGCCGGACTTCACGGGGAACATCTATCTCACCTTGGCAGGCATGTTGATGGCCGGCCTCGATGGAATTCAATCGAAGATCGATGTGGCGGAGAATCACTTCGGTCCGTTTGACGTGGATATCGCAAAGCAGGACGAGGCGTTTTCGAGCCAGATCGCCCCGCTGCCAAGGTCACTGTATGACGCCATGGAAGACTTGGCCAAGGACAACGCATTTCTGACAAAGGGCGAGGTTTTTCAGGAGGTCTTCCTGCATCGTTGGATTGATGTCAAACGGCGTGAAGAAACGGATTTTATCGCCCCGCGTCCCCATCCGTGCGAGTATGAACTCTATCTCGACGTATGATGCCCTCTCGTGCGGTTGAGCACCGGGATCATTGGGTTGCCACGGGCGGCTTGCTGTCCGCCGGTGTCGGCCGCTACACAAAAACTAAGTTTGCTCCAGCGTGGGTGCTGCCATCTCTCGTAGCGTCGCCCCCCCGTGGCCGACGAGGAACGATAGTCGGTGCTGACACCCGCGATCTGCGTCGCCCACAGGGGGGCGTCGCAACACGCTAAACAAGTGCAAGCTGCCAGGGGCGACCCTCGACGAAACGATGCCAGTATCTGGAGTTGACGAGTTTCACCCTTGACGCCCGATGTCGTAAGGCCTATCCTCATAGTGTCTTAGGGGAACACAGCGGCGTAGCTCAGTTGGCAGAGCAAGGGATTCATAAGCCCTGGGTCGTCGGTTCAAGTCCGACCGCCGCTAGTTCTGCAAGTCGTTGTCGGAGCTCATCTTGGGGTGTGTGGCCAAGGTGGGCGTCCCACTTCTACCCAGGTTCTGCGTCAATCTCGTTTGATGTGATACCAGCGATGGCAGCGGTGGTGCGCGGAAGAATCATTGGCAATCCTTGGAAGAAAAAATGGGAATGAAACGTGGTTGGCTGGGCGATTTCATCCTGTGGGTGAGTGCAAATGATTCGAAACTCGGCGTGGGAGGGCATAGTCGAAGAACCTTTGAAAGGTGATCGAAGTGTGTTCGAGGATACATTCACCCGTCGAGACCCAGCTTCGTGCCAGTAGTGAATATCCTCTTCACCGTCGGATCGGGTTTGATCGATTCCCGCAGTGCAACAGGACCGCCGCCGCAGCCCGTCATCGCCGCGAGGCCCAGAGTCATTACAGCCAACAATACTGGATTGTGATCTCGCCTCATGATCACGCCCTTTCTCCGGGCCCTTTGAGATACTACTTGTGCCTCAAGCGGCATCCTGCCCAAACATCATCATTATAGCGACATCATCGCTACGGGATGCAACAGGGATCACCGGCTGCCGTTGGTTTGTTTGTTCGAGGATGGTACACAGGCAATCCTTTGCGTTGGGACCGCCACCCTGTTCTACTGCACCGATGAAGTCGACCACGTGGTCTATGGAACGACGCAACATCTTTCGAAACCGACGAAACCCAGGCACACCCTTTTTCATCCAGCCATCAACGACTTTTGGTTATAACTCTTTGAGCTGCGGCAGGGTCGTATCACTCCACCTTAACCACGAGAAACGCCACCGCGTCTTGGGGGCAATTCAGCAGCAGCGGAAGAAGGAACAACCGCAGGACTGAGGCATGGGGAGGGCCGCTTCGCTGTCGGGACACCTCCGGTCGTTCTCATCGGCCACGGGGGGGGCGATGCTACGAGGGGGCGAGGCCACTCTCCTCCGGCGCTTCCGTGGCGGATTCCTCTGTTGGTTTGAATACGCGCCTTCGTCTGGCGGGGTTGCCGGACCAGTATTCATATTCTCCGACGACGCTGCCTCCCATGAGGACGGAGCCTGCGCCGATCATCGCGCCGCGTTTGATGTGCGCGCCTGCGATCGCGGAGTGCCCGCCGATCAAGACATCGTCCTCGATAATGGTCTTGGCGATGTGCACTGCATCGCGTTCTTGGCGGTGCCCGGCGATGGTGCTGCCGAAACCGATGATGACGTTGCGGCCGATCGTCACGTTGTACGGGTCGATGATGCAAGGCTCTGCGATGAAGGCGGACTTCGACTTGGGGCCGAAGATGGGGCCCATGATCCACTTGAGGGGGGGCAGGCTGACCAGGTGAAAGACAAGAAAACCAGGGAAGGGCACGTTGAACCGCGCCTTGGTCAGTGCCGCGAGGAAGGCGGAATACACAAGTTGGCGGCTGAGACGTTTGCCCGGGCCGATCTCATAGCGACCCGGCTTGGGCGTCGGGATGATGAGACGGAAGACCAGCAGGTGCGCGATGTAGAAGACGTTGAACAGAAGGACAAGATGGCTGAGCTTCTGACCCCAGAGCCAGGCGGTGCTCAGATTGGCGTTGATGATGGTTTGCTTCGGCCAGGCGTCACAAACGGTAAAGAGCGCGACGCTGAGGGCAATCGAGCTGTACCAGATGAAAAGACGGAGAAATCCGTCGAGAAACACAAACCATTGAATACCGAATTTTGGGTCGTACGGTTTGGCGGTTACCTCGGTCATCGTCGGGTCCTTTGTCTCTGGTCAAGCCTGTCGGTCTGGCAAGCGGGGCATGTCTTCCCGATTCCCGACTATCAGCAGGGGCTGATCGCCAGATAGTGGCGGCTTGAGCCGAAAAGGTCAAAGGGCCGGGCCGGAAGAATATCACCACGTCTCTGTCGGTGTTGTGTTTTGGTCCTTTTGCCACGACAATGCCAGCCGGTCGGACCGGCGATTCTGCGTGAGGTCGGCTCCGTCGCAAAGAGAAAACATAGCAACTATTGAGGTACAACATGAAGGTCCTGATTGCGGACAAATTCGAATCCACCGGTATCGCGCAACTCGAGGAAATGGGCTGCGAGGTTACCTTCAATCCTGAATTGAAAGAGGCTGCACTCACCAAAGCGCTCGAAGACGTCAAACCTGCCGTACTCGTGGTGCGATCTACGAAGGTCTTGCCGGAGCAACTGGCCGCGGCGGATACGTTGAAGTTGGTGCTCCGTGCAGGCAGTGGCTACAACACGATCGATACCGCGAACGCCAAAGAGCGCGGCATTCGCGTCGCGAACTGCCCAGGCTTGAACGCGACGGCCGTGGCGGAGTTGACGATGGGTCTGATCCTGTCATTGGATCGGCGGATCGCGGACAACGTCAACGATCTTCGCAAGGGCGTCTGGGACAAGAAGGAATACGGCAAAGCGCGTGGCCTGAAGGGGCGGACGCTGGGACTGATCGGCATCGGCCAGATCGGCCGGCTCGTGGCTCGACGGGCGATTGCGTTCGAGATGAACATCCTCTACAGCGACGTCGTTGCGGCCGAGGAATTCGACAAGATGGATTGCGCCCAGCGCGTGGAGATGGACGAACTTCTGAAGCGTGCCGACATCGTGACGCTACACGTACCGGAGTTGCCTGCGACGAAGGGTATGATCGACGCGCGTCGGATCGCCCTGATGCAGCCGCACGCGTTCTTGATCAACACATGCCGCGGCACCGTGATCGACGAGCCCGCCCTGATCGCCGCGCTGAAGGAAAAGAAGATCGCCGCCGCCGCGTGTGACGTGTACGCGAGCGAGCCTGCGAGCACCCAGGGCGAATTCACGGGCGCAATCAAAGACCTCCCGAACTTTTACGGCACACACCACATCGGGGCCTCCACCGAACAGGCGCAGCTCGCCGTCGCGGATGAAGCCGTGCTGGTTATCGCCGGATTCAAATCGAACGGCAAAGTGCTGCATTGCGTGAACGAGTAACGCAAGGCAGCGCGATCGGCGCGCGGCGTGCTGGGCCGGCCTCGATGCGCAACAGCGATATGAGGAAAGAACCAATGACACATCGGCGTTGTCGGACTTACTGGGCGGTTGTCATGGCGATGGTGTGTGCGGCCGGGGGGGATCCCGCCCTCGCGGTTGACGGGGAACCCGTGTGGACTTCATCGTTGGTTTATCCAGCAGGTGCCAATCCATACGTCTCCTCGCCGGTTTTGGCATTCGATCATTATGGAACCCCGGCGGTCTCGTGGTCCCTCGTGCAGACCAGCGGCGGCGACAACTCCGTTTTTTATTCCCGACTGTCCGGACTGGGGTTGTGGATGCACAGCGAACTTGACTCCGGCCCGGGCATTGGCCTGAGAACGTCGCTGGCCTTTGACCGTGCCGAGCGACCCTCCGTCGCCTGGTTGAATGACACAGGCGCTCTCAAGGCCAGCCACAACTTCGGCGCAGTGGAGCAGATCGCCGGCAACGCGGATTGGCAGTACCCGATCTTGTCCGCGTGCTATGATCTCGCCGGCGAATTCCGCGGCATGTATCGCACAACAACGCCCGGGAAATTCGACGAAATAACCCGTTCGGAAGGGACGTTTCAGAACGATGACATGGTGACTTTCGACGATGCGGATACGATCGCCGATGCGGCCATGGCGACGGATAATCAGGGCGCGCGCCACATCGTTGCCCGCGAGGAGGTGGGAGGTGGAGAGTGGGCGCTGCTGCTGGCGTCGGAGATAATCGGCGCGCCGCCACAGGACGCGTGGACGTGGGCTCGGCCGGTTCAAGCGGAAGCGGTCAGTGGCGTCGACATCGCAGTTGATCCGACGGACGGGCGACTGGCGATTGCGTACACAACCGAGGACAGCGGCGCCTACTCGCTCTTCTATGCCAAGTTCAACGGCTTCGCATTCGAAACCACCACGGTCCTGTCATCGCCGCAAGATGCCTTCGGGGACATATCGCTTGCGTTCGACTTCTCCGACGGCAGGCCGGGAATCGCCTACGAATGCGACGCATTCTCAGGTTCCGACGAATTACACTTCGCCTATCTCGACGGTTCTTCGGTGTGGCAGTCCAGCCTCGTGGACGATTCGATCTCGCTGGAGACACCCCAGAGTACCGCATTGCGCCCGTCGCTGGCATTCGACGACTACGGCACAAGCTGGCCGGCCATCAGCTACGTAGACGAAGACGGCTCTCTCATCGTCGCATTCGACCCGCCCGCGCCAGAGCCGTGGACCGGCGTGCTCCTGTGTGTTGCCTTTGCTTGTTTTCGCCGACGAGCCAATTCCAGCAACAGGGTTTCCTCCTGAGTCTGGCAGCCGGACCGTAGCGTCAGCCCCCCGTGGCCGACGTGAACCATAAACGGGCCTGAACTACGAATGAGCCTGAATGACATACGGGTGCCGATTCATAAAGTAGGTCGCTTACGGCTGCCCTCCCGCACCCTGAAAAAAGGTACCCTCACAGCTTGATGACACCTCCGCATATCACGGGCGCAGCCCCTCCCGTTGTCGGAAGGAGCGTTTCTGTTATCATGCCGGGGTCCATTGCTGACTTGGCCTGTCGACACATGCGTCTTTTGCTCTGGAGGAACAACAAGAATGGCTGCTGAAAAAATCACGCTGGTAGGTGAGGGGAAGCTCAATGTTCCGGACAATCCTATCCTCCCCTTCATCGAGGGCGACGGAACTGGGCCGGATATCTGGCGTGCCTCCGTGCGGGTGTTTGACGCTGCGGTGGAGAAGGCCTACGGCGGCAAGCGCAAGATTCAGTGGATGGAAGTCCTCGCCGGCGAGAAGGCCTTTCGGGCGACGGGCAACTGGCTACCGGACGAAACCGTCGCGGCGTTTAAGGACCATCTCGTCGGGATCAAGGGACCGCTCACCACGCCGGTCGGTGGGGGGATTCGATCGTTGAACGTCGCACTCCGCCAGATCCTCGACCTGTACGTCTGTCTGCGCCCGGTGCGATATTTCCAGGGTGTGCCCAGTCCGGTGAAGCATCCCGAAAAGGTCGACATGGTCATCTTCCGCGAGAACACCGAGGACATCTACGCCGGCGTCGAGTGGGCGGCTGGCACGCCGGAACTCAAGAAGGTCCTGGCATTCCTCCAGAACGAAATGGGCGTCGCCAAGATTCGCTTCCCCAACACTTGCGGCATCGGCATCAAGCCGATCTCGCGGGAGGGCACTGAGCGACTCGTCGCGGCGGCGATCGAGTATGCCCTGCGCAACGGTCGTAAGAGCGTCACGCTGGTGCACAAGGGCAACATCATGAAGTTCACGGAAGGGGCCTTCCGCGATTGGGGCTACGAGATTGCCCGGACGAAGTATCGCGGCAAGTGTGTCACACAAAGGGAGTCGTGGATCCTCGGCAACAAGGAGGCGAATCCCGACATCAGGGACGAAGACAACGCCAGGCAGGTCGAGCCTGGCTACGACATGCTCATCGACGAGAAGAAGGCCGTCGTCGTCAAGGAAGTGCGCGACACCCTGGCCGCCATCTGGCCCACGCACGGCGACGGCAAATGGAAGAAGATGTTGATGATCAAGGACGCCATCGCGGACATCACACTTCAGCAAGTGCTCACCAGGGCGGAAGAGTTCGACGTCGTCGCGACGATGAACCTCAACGGCGACTACCTGTCGGACGCCCTCGCCGCCCAGGTCGGCGGCATTGGCATCGCCCCCGGCGGCAACATCAACTACATGAGCGGCCACGCCATCTTCGAAGCCACCCACGGCACCGCCCCGAAGTATGCCAACAAGGATCAGGTCAACCCCGGCTCAGTCATCCTCTCCGGCGAAATGATGTTCCGCCACCTGGGCTGGAATGAAGCCGCCGACCGGATCATCCAAGGCATGGACGGCGCAATCGCCGCCAAGACCGTGACGTACGACTTCCACCGGCAGATGGAGGGGGCGACAAAACTGAAATGCAGCGGATTCGGCGATGCGATCATTGAGCATATGTAGGATTCTTTTCTGCGCCACAGCAACGTACAATGCTCGATGTTGTCAACGAAGGTGGTGGCATAAACTGGTAATCTGGTGAGTGACAATGTCTAAAGGCCGAGAACGCTACCTTGACTATGTGGCTCGTTGTGACCAAGCCTTTCGTCCGTTCGCCCCCATCGAACTGCCGGACTTCTTCAAGGGCCGAGAGAAGAATGTCGAGTTGCTCTGCAGTGAGCTGAAGACCGCGGGACGCCAAGTCGCGATCTATGGTGAACGCGGCGTTGGCAAGACGTCGCTGGCGGTGCTCGCGTACTTCTTTGCGGGCTTCAATGACGAAGCTGCGCATTTCGTGCGGTGTGACCGTGACAGCACCTACGACACGATTGTCGAAGAGCTCCTCCTGCAAGCCAATATCCAGTATCTTCCCAACGGCATTGAAACAGAGACGGCGCACACAGGCGGGATTGACGTCGGGCCGGGTTCGTTGTCAAGGCACAAGACAACGCGGTTGAGACAGAGATCAGTAGGCTCGGGGCGTTCGATTGGCCCCGCGTTACTGCTGCGGCACTTTGCGGAACTGGAAGGGTTGTTGATTATCGACGAATACGACCGCGTCCGCGATGAAGCCACACATTCCCGGCTTGCAGAGACGCTGAAGCACTTCTCAGATGCGGCCAGCAAGACGAAAATCCTGGTTGTTGGCGTGGCTGAGACGCTTTCGGGACTGATTGGCGAGCACGAATCGCTGATCCGCTGCCTGGCACAGATTAAGCTGGATCGAATGAGTGAAGACGAGCTTGCCGAAATTGTGGCCACGGGAGAGGATCGCGTTGGCATCGTGTTTCAAGAAGTTGTACGCCGGAAAATAATCGCTCTGTCCGATGGCTTCCCATTCTACACACACCTTCTCTGCAAGTACTGTGCGGAGGATGCCGGGAAACTCCTGCGAGAGAATCCCAGCGCGAAGGTCGTGGTGTCGGAACCTGAATACCAACGGGCTCTGCAAAGGGCAATCCAAACGGGAGAAGGGACCCTGCGAGACGACTACCAGACCGCCGTGATTACGGTCAAGCGAAAGACCGACATGTTCAGGAACGTGCTGTGGGCCGTAGCCTATTCGGGGTCGGAAGAAGTCCAGGTACGGCAGATCGCAGACAACATAGGCTTGCTTACCGGTGAGCGGCCCAAGGTGGCTGGCCTGAACGCCTACCTCGGCCCCCTGACAAAGCCCAAGAAGAAGAATATCCTTGTGCGAGTCAGACAGGGATACTACAGGTTCGGAAACCCTCTCATGCGCGCCTATATCCGCCTAATCCTCGAAAAACACAACATCGTTGAGGCCAGCGGACAAATGCAGTTTCCTTGGATGCGACAACTCGGCCCAGACCGCGATGCACAATAGTCCCAAACTATACCCGATCGCTCGAGTCTTTTGGGACTGAAAGGGTGTTCGGTATTGGTGAGCAGTCTGTCGCCAGAGGGGCGGTCGCGGTCTGAACACGCTCTGTGCGGCGACGGAATAAACCGGCAAGAAGACCGCGCCACGAAGGAGACACAGGCCATTATGGGCCGTTGTTTGAATTGGGCGGCCTGTTTTGATAGACTAGCGGGTGGAAGTCCGATGATAGGAGACAGGGAGGAGAGGGGGATGGAGGGGAGAACACACCCTTTCAGGCCTGACCTTGTCTTGTCGAGATGAGTCAGTGAGCGGTAGCGGATGCTACTGTGCCCTCCGACCCTCAGCTTCCCGTGGAGTCACAGGTGATTCTCGGGTCGATTCGAGGTGGCATGGATTCCAGCATAACCGCAGGTGGTGAGATTCTACCCAGTTGCACCGTCGGAGACGGTGAAACAGGCGGGCTAGAGTTCTGATCTTTATGGAGTCCATAGCAGGAGAAGCGATGATGAAATGGCATTGTTTAGTGATCGGTTTAATCGCGGTGGGGGCGCTGGCCACAGGGGCCGTGGGAGACGAGGACGGTGCGACGCAGGACGGCACGATGTTGTCGACAAGTGCGACGCAACAAGCCGCCCTCACTCAATTCAAGGCGTCGGTGCCGGGTGTTGGGGTTTACAGTGATGCG
>CAZTAR010000002.1:0-35113 GCA_964611695.1 uncultured Planctomycetaceae bacterium
CACGGGGGGGCGACGCTACGGCGAAGCATGCCCTCTCAACACTAAAATGCTCTAGCTGTGCGAAACCGCCGGAGCCGCGTCGATTCTTCAAGTGCGTGTTTCTTCGATTCGGAAGGGAGGGGCAGGTTGGACGGCTCTTGGTAGCGGGGAGGGTGCCGAAATCCGATAATACCTCAATACGGCCTTTGCCTGCCTGATGCAAACGAACTGGCACGACAGGATGGACGTACCGGAGTTCGAAGAGGCGGGTAGACTGTTCGATTGGAAAGGCGCAGGGAAATGACGGGAAGACAGGGCCGAATGGTGAGTTTGGCGATTGCGGTATGGGTCAGCACGGTGGGACCGGCGGGCTTTGCCATCGCACAGTCCCCCGGATCCGGTCGATCGCTTGCCGGTGATACCCCGGAAGAGATGGCTGAAGAAGCGTTGACGGCGATCGAAATGGGAGACACCGATCGAGCCGCAGGTCTGATTCGGAGAGCTCGTGCGATCAAACCGAGCCTGGCCAAACTTGACCTTGCCGAGGGGCTGTACCGGGTTGAAATACAACAGTATCCCGAGGCGCTTCAAAAGCTAGCGATCTATAACAAGTCCGATGATGGCCAACACGATCATCGCGGCTTCGCCATGGTGGGGAAGATCTATAGCGAGTCTCGCAGCTACCGGTCGGCGATTCGGCCCCTGGATAAGGCGAGGAACCTGGCTCCGTTCGAGGAGAAGGGCAAGCCTGTGCGTGCGGAGATCACGATCGATCTGGCGTTCGCCTATTTAGGATTAAAAAGGAAGAAGCAAGCGCTTGAAGTTGCCAATGAAGCGGAGAAACTCGCGCCGAACGACGCGGATATCCAATACCGTCTTTCGCAGATCATGGCTGGATCTGAGGATTATCCTGCCGCACGGAAGCACGCACGCCGAGCAACGGATTTACTCTTGGCCAAGACGCGGAAGGATCCGTTCGACAAAGAAGCCTATTCGACTCTTCGGGCGTCCTACCAGATGCACCTCCAGCTTCTCCAGTTTGATCTGCAACCCGAGCCGGAAAACGGCGAGCCTTATCAGGCTGTAGCCATGCTTTCACGGGAGGCCGCGGAGGTGGATCGGGATCTGTCTTTGCTGAGAGCGCGTGAGTATAGTCTTCTGGCGATTGAAAAAGACCCTACGAAGTTCGAGTGGCAGGTTTTTGTTGCCGGCATCGAGGCTGAATTGGGCGGCATCGGGCAAGCCAAGGAAAGGCTCGAACACATCCTCCAGAACGACCCTGAAAACCGCGAAGCGGCGGGGCTGCTTTCGGCGTTGGGAGGAGGCGCGACCTCCCAATCTTCCGATTGAATCGGAATCAAGCGCGTCGGTTCTCGTCCTGGTGAATCAACCGTGTATCGCCTCGTTTGAAATCGGCAAGAACTGCGCATATCACATGCGATTGTTGCCGATCATCTCCCTACATATCAACACAGCAATCTTAGTTTGTGTAACGAGTTACATCTATCTCGACCTCCTCAAGAGTTCAAGTCGACTGCCCGGAAAGACGATATTCTCTCGGCGGCTTATCGGACAGCCACGCCACTGTGTTCGCGCCGCAGGAACCGGCACACTGTGCAAAGCAACAGTGCAATGACTTCGGTCGGTGACACGGTGCGATGTAGCGTTTCGATGCCACGGCATGGCGTGCCTTGCGAGGCCGGCGTGTCCAGAAAAGCCGGCCTGCCCAGTCATTCCGCCTCGGGCGATTCCTGGGCCGTTTGATGGGCAATCGTCTGAGAGCATGGAGTTCTGCGTTCATGTCTGCAACATACCGCACAATCGGGCGTCTCTGTTTCGTGAGCGTGTTGGCCATTTGTTCCGGCTGCACGTCCGAACAATGGGCGAAAATGGAGCAGCAGAGTTGCGCTGAAGATTCGAAAGCCGAACTGAACGAGGTCGGCGATTCGGAACAGGTGGCCGAGTTTGTTCCACCGACTCCGGAAGCAACCGAATCGGACAGGCATCGTGATTTATGTATGTTCGGCCGGGATGATCTATCGAGCAGTTCCATCGCCTTCGAAGGCAAGGCGGCAACGGACGTTCGACAACATACGAACCCAGGCGAGGGGGCTGACTTCGATCCGGATGTTGACCCATCCGGCGAGCGACTTGTCTTCGCATCCACGCGTCACTCTCGTCATAGTCATCTGTATACGAAGTCGATCGGGGGCGCCGTTGTGACACAAATCACGGACGAATCGGCGGATGATGCACAGCCCGCCTTTTCACCCGATGGCAAACTGATCGCCTTTACGAGTGACCGGGGCGGACAGTGGGATATCTGGGTCGTCGACACCAACGGCCGGAACCCGATCCAAATCACCAGAAACCCGATGCCGGAACTCCATCCGAGTTGGTCTCCGGACGGGAAGCGTTTGGTTTATTGCCGCCTGAACTCGAAGGAGAACCGTGGGGAGTTGTGGGTGGCCGATCTTGAGAGCCCCGGCATCAAGCGGTTTATCGGGGAAGGTCTTTTTCCGGATTGGTCTCCCACGGGTGAGAAGATCGTGTATCAGCGGGCAAGGGAACGTGGAAGCCGGTGGTTCAGTATTTGGACGATCGATGTGCATGATGATGAGGTGTTGTTCCCGACAGAGATCGCGAGCAATGCCCACGCCGCGCTGATCTCTCCATCCTGGTCCGCCGATGGGACGCAATTGGCCTTTACCTCCGTTCGTGCGGAGGAAGGCGAAGGCGCGGACGCGACCTCACTCAGCTATACGGATGTCGGGAAATCCGACATCGTGATGGTCGGCACGGACGGGCGGGGTATGCAGCGACTCACGGATGGTCGCGGCAAGCATTATGCCCCTACGTGGGCGAGTGATGGCAGAGTGTTTTTTACCTCCAAGCTGAGCCGGGGAGAGTCAATCTGGAGCATCAGGCCGTTTCGACCGGTGATGTTTTCGGAGCCTTCGGTCAAGACAGGCAAGCATCGAGCGGCGTACGTCGATGATTCGGAGATCGACCCCTAGTCCGTGCGTTGGTTTGGAATGTGAGTTGTGAGTCCTGATACGTGAATGGATTGAAAACGAGAACACGATGTAAGTTGCTCGGTGCTGTCGGCATTGTCTGTCTTGTGGGCGGGTGCCAGTCGGCGGTCCCGATCGAACAGACGGCGAATGCGTTCGTGGAATCGCGGACTTTCGCGGTGGCGCCGGTTCTCAACTTCAGCGGCGAGTTCGATCTTGACCCGGTGAAGGCGGCGGATCTCCTTGCGTCTGAACTATCGCACGTCGAAGGCGTGAATGTGCTTCCCGTGAATCGTGTGGTTGCCCTGTTGGCCACCGAGAACAAGGTCCAGATCGAATCACCGATGCATGCGTTGGCCGTTGCGGAAGCGGTGGGAGCTGACGCCATCATCGTTGCAGGCATCATGGAGTACGACGCTTACACGCCGATCGTGGGGTTGGCAGTCCAAGTATACACGGTCGGGAGCAGACCCTCCCGGCCCGCCCTCGACGCCGTGATGGCATCGCGTCAATCGCGTCCCATGACGCTGGTCGAAATGGCCGACGCCCTGACTCCTTCGGGGCAGGTGCAGGCTGTTTACAACGGTTCCCATAAACACATTGTGGAAGCGGTTCAGCGGTACGGCCGGTGTAGAAGCGAGGGAGATAATCCATTTGGTTGGCGGCAATACTTGAAAGTCCAGCCGCTATACCTCCGATTCTGCTGGCATGATGCCATTAGTCGCCTGATGAAACAGGAAAGTTTGCGGCAAGCCATTTTGGCGGATTGCTACAATCCGGAGATCCAGCAATGAGTAACCCGATTCGACAATTGTCCCTCGTGAAAGGCACGCACCGGTACCTGTTTCGGTATCAGCCTGGGAACGAGGCGGATGTTATCGGAGCATTCGCCAATTTGGCGAGCGATGCCGCGACGGAATTCGACTGGTTTGATGCCGCGGTGCTGAGCTATCAAATGGGGCGTCGATTGGAGCTAGAGTTAGATGAACTCAGAGCATGAATGGCCCGATACTCCGATAGCCGCGGGGTGGATATCCCGCGGTGAGGCAACACTTTGGCCATAGTGCCGCCAAGGGAAGACGGATTCTGGTGGGTAGGCGTTGGAGTATGCTGAAGCCAGGTTGCTGCTAGGAATCGAAATAACTTCGCCGAGAAGAGTCCCGCGATCATGAGTCAAGAACACCCACTGGTCACAGACTTCCTGAACTACCTGCGTTTTGAACGGCATTTCTCTCCGCATACGGGGAAGTGTTATGCCGCTGATCTTCACCAGTTCACCCAGTTTCTTCTGGGTGGTGCTGATGCCGCTGCGAACGCCTCGATGGCCGCACGCGGAGCAACGCACGGTGGCACGTACACGACACCGCCTCGCGCCCCCGGTCAGACGGAGACGGCAGTAGCCGTTGCTCCCACCTCGACCCAGGTCAGCGAGCAAGGCGACGTCGTGCGAACCAAGCTGCTCGGTACGGACGCCAATCAGGTGAGAGCCTTTCTGGCGTTCCTTCATGAGCGAGAGTACTCGAAGGCGACCGCGGCGCGGAAGCTTGCGACTTTGCGCAGCTTCTACAAGTTCTGCCTCCGGCGGGGTTACATCAACTCCAATCCGGTTGCGACGATCCGCACGCCCAAGCAAGAGAAGCGGCTGCCCAAGTTCCTTGACATGCAGCAGATTCAGAAGCTTCTCAACACGCCTGACGACTCAACGCTGCTTGGTGCGCGGGACCGGGCGATGCTCGAGACGTTGTACTCGACAGGCGTTCGAGTCAGTGAACTTGTCGCGCTCAATGTCGCCGACGTGGATGCGACGGGAGAGTCGTTGCGGGTTCGCGGGAAAGGTCGCAAGGAACGTATTTCCCCGATTGGTCCGACCTCGCTGGCTGCGATCCGGAAATACCTCGAAATGCGAGCCGCCGATCCGCGAAGCGCGACTTTCGATCCGGAGCCGCTCTTCGTCAACAAGCACGGCCAACGGCTCAGCACACGGAGTGTTCGTCGCAAATTGGACAAGTATCTTGTCATGTGCGGCCTGGATCCGTCGATCAGTCCGCATACGTTGCGGCACACGTTCGCCACGCACCTGCTCAACAACGGCGCAGACCTCAGAAGCGTCCAGGAATTGCTCGGCCATCAGTCGATCAGCACGACGCAGGTCTACACGCACGTGACGACCGCCCAACTGAAGAAGGATTACGACGAAAGCCACCCTCGGGCGTAGCACCCGCCCGAACACTACCCAATCGCGAAGACTTTGACGCACGGGCGCCGCATTCATAAGCGGCGCCCGTCGCTTTTTTACGGTGGGGGGAGACGGTGGATTTTGGCGTCCTTTCCCCCCACGGGGGCGTTCTTTGTGAGACAAAGCGCCATGGATTATGCTGTTCGATGGATTACTGTTCTCTTTTCCAAGCGAGGTGCAATGATGAGTCGACTGCGTTATTCTCCAATCAGTTTTCTCGCCGCCTTTTGCCTGTTGTCGCTTCTCCTGGCCGGCTCTGTGCTCGTGGCGAACGAACCCCCCGCGTCGAAGCCGCGTGAGTTGACGCCGGCGGCCGCTCGCAAGGCGATCAACGAAAGATATGAAGCGTGGGGTCGCGCGCGGGTGGGATTCGACAAGATGGCGATGGACTCAATGCTGGCCCCTGATTTCTACGTGCAACTGTATGGGCGGAGAATCTCCAGGGACAAGTTCCTCAGTGACATCTCCGAGCAGCGGCCGGGCTCTCGCCTCACCCGTTTTGACACGGCGATCTTGACCCTCCAGAGAACCGAGGAAGGTTGGACCGTCGTGATTACCGAGAAGCTCGAACTGGAAGTTGTCGGGTCGGACGGCAAGCCGGCAAAGGTGTGCAGCTTTTGGGTGACTCGGGACGGCTGGCGCCAAGCGGGGGAGAAGTGGCTCGTGACTTTCAGTGAGGCGATCGGCCACGAGAACTGGGCACCGGGCACGACGCCTCCGATCAAAGACTGGTGAACCGACGAACCTCTGACACCACCGCCCGCGCACCCGCAATGCAAATGTCCACTGACCGCTTGCTGACGCGCGCGGCTCTGATCACCGCCTTGGAGGAAGTCATCTCATCCCAAGATGCTCTAGAGTTCCGTCAAGTATCTTCTGAATGATAGGAGAGCAATTTGGGTGCCACTGTCGGCTTGTCCGCCAGTGCGACATTACCAACAACCGCTCACAGGACACTGGCGGGCCAGCCGCCAGTGGCACCCGTCATTCGACCAGGCACAGAGCACTAGATCATCTTCTCTTCGTCGCGCAGGAGCTTGACGAGTTCTTTCGCGGCATCTTCCGGTTCGCCCGCCAACATGCGGCCGGGCGGGCGCGGCGGCGGTGGGGCGAACTCGCCCATCCAGGTGGCTGACACCTCGCGTGAGAGATCGGCCGCGCTGAAGCCCAACGCCGCGGCATCCTTCACGTCCACGGGCTTCTTCTTCGCCTTCATGAGCCCCGGCAGTGAGGGGTAGCGTGGTTCGCCGAGTCCTTTATCACACGTCAATAGGCAAGGGAACTGGACGTCGACGACCTCTTCCGCACCCTCGATCCTCCGCCGGACCGTTGCGGACTTGAAGTCGCCGCCCCATTCGATGTTCACGACGGCGCCGACATGGGGCCAGCCGAGGCACTCGGCCAGTGCGGGCCCCGCCTGTCCGCTGTCGTAGTCGATCGCCAGCTTGCCGGCGAGGATGACGTCTAATTCCATGTCTTTGATTGCCGTCGCGATGACGCGCGCGGCCGTCAACTCGTCGAGATTCGTGAAGAGATCGTCGCAAAGGTGGATGACCTTATCGACGCCCATCGCGTAGGCCGTTCTGAGGACACTGACGCAATCCGAGGAGCCCATTGTCAGCGCGGTGACTTCGGCATTCGCGCCGGCGTTTTTCTCGCGGAGTTGCAGGGCCGCCTCGACGCCGAACTCGCAGAACGGGTTCATGACAAACTTCACGCCGGCTGTTTCGATTCCGGTGCCGTCATCTTTGATCTTAATGTTTGTCGATGAATCGGGAACGTTCTTGACCAGTACAAGTACTTTCATCTCGTGCCTTCCAAACCTCATCGCTATACCGGCGCGTCGCCGGTGTCATGGTGGTGTCACTTGGAGCGATTTTTGCTCGACTCCTTCATGAGTACGTCCGCGAGATCGGCGATCCCCTTGCCGTGCGAGGCCACCGTCTGCACGACCGGCCGCTGGCCGCCAAGGGTTTCATGAATCTGCGACTGCAAACGGTCCGCGCCCGGCATGTCCGCCTTGTTGATGACGAAGACCTCGGCCACCTCGGTAATGCCGGCCTTAGCCAATTGAAGCTCATCACCGGCGCCCGGCATCAGTACGAGCACCAGCGGCTTCGCCCATTGACGGACCGAGACATCGTTCTGGCCCGCGCCGACCGTCTCGACGATCAAGTAGTCCACGTTGGCGTGCGACAGGGCCTGGACCATGGGGCCGGTCGTGGGGGCGAGCCCACCGAGGGTTCCACGGCTTGCGGACGATCGGAGGAAAAAGCCCGGTTCATTCGCGGCCAGGGCCATCCTGGCGCGATCGCCCAGCAGGGCCCCCGCCGGTGATTGGGCTCGCCGGGTCCACGGCGATCACCGCCACCCGTTTTTTTCGATCGCAAAGTTCTTTTGTCAGTCGGCCGATCAGGGTGCTCTTGCCGACGCCCGGTGCGCCGGTGATGCCGACGATGGTCGTATTGGATTCTTCGGCGGGGAGATGCTTCGCCAACTCGTCAGCGGAGGGATCACTCTCGATCCAACTCAGTACGCGTCCCAGTGCCGTTCGATCGCCCGTTTTCGCAGCTGTGAGCCAGGCTGCCTGTTCGCCTTTTGCCCATGCCGCCTGCCGGCGGTGTTGGCAATCAGCGCCGATTTTCCGCACGCTTGTGAGGATGTGTTCCAGGGAATCTTCCGGTTTGAAGACGCCGGCCACGCCTGCGGCCTCCATGACCGGCACGTCTTCTTGCGGGATGATCCCGCCGATGACGACCGGCATGTCGGCTCGACCGAGCTTTTCAAGTTCTTGCATCAGGACCGGCACGAGGGTGAGGTGGGCGGCGCTGTGGAAGCTCGCGCCGAGAACGTCGGCATCTTCTTCGATGGCCGCCTTGGCTGTGCCTGCCGGCGTCTGCCACAGGCCGGTGTAGATGACCTCCATGCCGCCATCACGGAAACTCCGCGCCAAGACCTTCACGCCTCGGTCGTGTCCGTCCAAACCGACCTTTGCCAATAGAATCCGCGTAGGTGTGTCTGCCATACTGTAAACCGGTTCCTCCCGCGGCTAGAGCAAACTAAGTCATCGTGTAGCGGCCGACAGGGGCGTCGGCCGCTACGGGAAAAGTTAATCGGCTCTAGAGAGTCTTTTTCCACTCCTGCGCAACTCGCAACAGGAGGTGGCATTGTGGCATATCAGCACATCCGCGCCAAGCCCTCCCGCGAAGTCCAGGATGGCGTGGGCACAGGCCAGTTTAGGGCAAACGAAGCCATCGTGTAGCGTCCGACTCCCGTGTTGGCCGTGGAATACAAACTGTTTGCCCCGGCCGACAGGGGCGTCGGCCGCTATGGAAAAAGTGAGTTTGCTCAAGGCAGTTCGCGAATCAGCGAATTGAAGAGCGATGTCACGCATGTCGTGTAATTGATCCGAGCCCCGAGCGCAAGCGAGCGGGTCCGAAGTTCGAAGGTCCGTCCGCGAAAACCCCGCGCTGGCGCTTGGGGCTCGGATCAGGTGCCCGTCCCGTCCCGCCCACTGGTCGAACGGGTAACATCCCTAACGGAAGTAGTGCGGATAGGTCCTGGGTTTGGTCTTGCGTTTCTGGTAGGCCCTGGCAAGGTCCAGGAAAATCTCGATGTCGCGATCGACATTCGTGTTGACGCCGTCGAAATAACAGGAGCGGATCGGGATGGCTTCATAATCGTTGCTGACTGCGGGATAGACCGCCTCGCAAACGATCCCGTTCATGCACGTGAAGGGGCTGATGTCGATGATGCCGTCGGCACCTTTGCCTTGCAGGAAGATCGTCTTGCCGACGCTGAGGACCATCTCCCCCAGGCAACCCTCGGGTGGAAGGTACGGTTCGGCATTGGCCAGGATGGAGCGGACATCGTGCGGCTCCTCGTAGCCTTCCATATCCTCCGCGGCCGGCGCGATCAGTGCGTGTTCGTACTTGTGCTGCACGTGAGACTTGAGCTTCGCTTTGAGGTATTCGGAGTTGAATCGGCCTTGCAGTCGCTGCGTTGTTGTTTCGTGGCTCCAGTTGGTGTACCAGACCCACTCGGCAATGTCCGAGAGCCAGCATTCGCCGCCGTGGTTTTCAACTCGCCGGGAAACCTCGTCATTACTGAAGGCGTTGAGTCGGCAAAAGATTTCACCGACCAAGCCGATGAGCGGTCGGCCTTTCACATAGTCCGCCGGGATCGCGCGGAACCGATCGCGCATGCGCTCCACGGTTTCCACGAGCCTGGCGAGTCGATCGTTCGGCTTCAGGTTGGGCGTGCTGAGTGTGCGGCCCAGGGCGTCCAGTGAAAGTTCAAACACCTCGTCGGCATCGCCTGCAATCTTTTCGTAAGGTCTGGTTTTCAAGAGGAACTTCTGGGCAAGATCGGCGACGACAACGCCCATCCATCCAGTCCGCATCATGTCTCCGGCGTGATTGCTCAGAGAGTCATAGCCGTTCTCGCTCGATGGCGAGATGACTGGAACATCTTGATAGCCAAGCTCGTCGAGTGTTCGCCGGAGGTACGGAGCGTACTGTCCGAATCGGCAGGGTCCGTGGGCTGTCGGCATGAAGAAAGCCGTCTTGCCGGCTTCGAAGCCAGGCGTGCGGCAGACCTTCAGGAAATCCCCCACGGTGATTTTGTGAGGGAGGCACTCCTCGCCACTGCTCATGAGTCCACCGAGTTCGAGCGTATCGGTGTCGGATGGTGGCGGGACGGTCGCCTGGATTCCGACGGACCGAAACGCGGCGGCCATCATCAGCGCGCCGGCTCGGGACATTTGGGGGATATAAAGCGTTCGTCCCTCAAGAGAGGGTTGGGTTGTTCGTGGTTTGGCTGTCGCCACCATCGGAGGATTCCTTTGCTGTCGAGATACGCTTCGCATCGAGTCATCATGCCCGCGTCGTTGGAATGGCCGTCGAATTGGAGGGTGAGGAACGGCTTGCCTGACGCGGCTTGGATGAAGGCCTTGATGAACGAATCGGGACCGCACTTGAAGTTGGTGATGTAAATGATGTGCAGGTTGGGCCTGTTCGCGACGAGTTTCGCGGCGGCCAGGATTTTCCTGCCGTAGTCCCAGTACATGTTGTCGTTGACATCGTGGACGTCGATTCCGGCGAGGGGCAACGCATCGATCGGGAGGACGTTGACGCCGTAGGCGTCTCGCAACTTTCTGGCGGTGGAGAGGCTGACGCCGGAATCGTGGATGTTGTAGGGCCTGCCGACGATGACCATGCCGCTTTCGCCGGTGCGATCGAGCGTGGCCAGGGCTTCGGCGCCCGCTGCGGAATAGGCTCTGCGAAAAACTTGATGCGCCGCGAGGGCAGCGGCGAATGCCGCACTGGCCCTGCTCTTGGGCACGCCGAGATCGTCCGCTACGCGGAGCAGTTGTCGCCTATGTTCCTCCACCCCCTCTCGTATCCTGAGGGTCGGACAGAGAATGCGGCCAATCCAATCACGGAATCGTGGCGACTGGCGGATGACGAATGGCAGGGTTTGGCCCCAGGGGCAGACATGGCTCTCGTTGTCCATGAAATCTGTTTCCGCCGAGAGGATGTTCGGCAGCCAGATGTAGTCAACATCCTGTTCGACCAGGTTCGCCACGTGTCCGTGCGCCACAATGATTGGGAAGCAAGGTTCCGCAACGACGGTGTCCAGTCCTTGACGAATCGTTTTGCGATTCGTCTCGGCGGAAGGGACGACATCGAATCCGCAATCCCGGAAGAAACGTCGCCACATCGGGAGCCAGTCATGGGCGTACATGGCCATCGGGATGCCGATGCGCTTTGAGTACACCCTCGGTCCATCGTTGTCATCCGCGTTCAGGAGTTCTTGCCGCAGGGCGACGAGATCCGGGATGATCGGTTTGCGATCGGTCTTGGCACGCTTCCGGTATCGGTCGGAGCACTTGTCACCCCAGAAGGTCTTTTCACCCTCGACCTTGAACTCCTGTACCGAGCAGTGGTTTCCACATCCCTTGCAGCCGAACTCGCGAAGCGTGTAATTGACTGCTTCGAGTTCGTAGCCGCGGAACCGTGTTTCGCAGCCGGTCTCGCCGACCTTCTCTTTCGCGAGCAGGGCGGCGCCGATGGCGCCCAGGACCGCGTTGTGTGGCGGGATGATAATTTGCTTGCCGCACACGGCGCTGAAGGCCGCGGCAACGGCATCGTTGTAGGCCGTTCCGCCCTGGAAGAAGACGCAATCTCCGATCGGGCGGCCGCGGACGACGCGGTTGATGTAGTTGTAGACGACGGAGTAAGCGAGGCCCGCAATGACATCTCGCCTTTCAGCGCCGCGCTGCATGTAGGTGTTGACGTCTCGTTCCATGAAGACCGTGCAACGCTCGCCCAGTTTGATTGGGCGCTCGGAGGAAAGGGCCTCTTGCGAGAATTCATCCTTGATCGACACGCCGAGCTCTTCGGCTCTCTCTTCGAGGAAGCTGCCTGTTCCGGCGGCGCAGGCGTCGTTCATTGTGAAATCAACGACGACGGTGTCGGTGGAGTCGCCGCCCTCGGGTTGCAGGCTGATGTATTTGCTGTCCTGTCCGCCGATTTCGAAGATCGTGTCGGGGCGTCTTTCCAGAAGGCGGTCGCCGACAAACGTGGCGCCGGTTTTGTGGGCGGTGATTTCGTCGTTAATGCTGTCAGCGCCCACGAGTTCGCCGATGAGCTCTCGGCCGCTGCCTGTGCTGCCGACACCCCTGATACGCAGACGGGACCCGACCGCTTTGTTCAATTCTCGCAGGCACCTGGTCACGACCTCGATCGGGCGTCCTTCCGTTCTCGTGAAGATGTGGTGAACAACATCGCCTTGGCTGTCGATGACCACGAGCTTCGTGCCGACCGAACCGATATCGAGGCCAAGATAGGCGTCAATCGTCCGGCCGTTCCCGCCGAAGTCGTAGGGTTCGACGCGATCCCTCAGGAGGGTGACACGCTCCATTGAGAGCGGCGGTGATGCCGGAAAGGCTCGACTTGTTCCACCGTTGATGACTGCCGAGAGTCGCGCTAATCGACTCTTCAAGGTGGCCTTGTCGGCTGAGGGCTCGTCCACACCCATGACGGCCGCGCCGACGGCCGCGACGGACTCGGCAGCGGGGGGGACGAACATCTGCCCCTCGTCTAACTCGAAGACTTCGTTCAGACCCGTGACGACGGCGGCGTTCGCGGAGACGCCGCCAATGAGCGCGATCGGTCCGACAGGCGTTCTGCCTCGGACGACGGCGGATTTGTAGTTCGTCGCGACGGCGTTGCACAGGCCCCGTAAGACCTCTGGCGGTGTGAAGCCCTTTTGTTGGGCGTGGATCATGTCGCTCTTCGCAAAGACGCTGCAACGGCCTGCGATCTGGGCAGCTCTCGGGGCTGCCTTTGTGATCCGGCCGATTTCCTCAACGGCGAATTGGAGCCGCGACGCCTGTTGATCCAGGAACGCGCCGGTTCCGGCGGCGCAATCGCCGTTTGTGCTGTAGTCAAGAATGCCCAGAACGCCGCTGCTTGGATCGGGTTCGAGTCGGAGGTATTTGCTCGTTTCACCACCGATTTCGAAGACGGTGCGAACCAGTGGGTGCAAGGTGTCGATTGCGCGAGCTGTCGCTTGGAATTCGTTGCACCTGGGAACGGCCAGGGCGTCGGCGACAAGATTGCTGCCCGAGCCCGTGAGGGTGATGGCGACCTCAGCGGTCTCACCCAGGGATGATGCGAGTTCGTCTAGCAGAGTACGCACGGTCTCTAACGGCTTGCCCCGTGTCCGGCGGTATCGTCCCACGAGAACAGCTAGCGTGCTCTTGCGACCCGGCTTGAGGCATTGAAAGGATGGGTTTGCCTCAAGGCGTCCGAGAAGCGATTCCGCCTGCTGCATTGGGAGCAGTATCGCGCTCTTCACGCCCACCGCGCCGATATCGATTCCGAGATGGGTAGTCATTGTCGGGCCTGTCCAGAAAAGCGGTGCCATCGGCGGATCGTCCCAAGGTCCGCCGCCAATACGCAAGTTTGTAACCACTAACATAGCGGGCGTCAAGAAAAAATGCGACATCATGGACACTATCTTAAAGTTGCGTTGCCTTGATCCGTAAGCGACGTTTGGAGAGGATGTTCCGTTGATTGGAGGCGGGAGTCTCATTGGGTAGGACAGCATCGCACGCGTGGGTTTTACGTAGGTTTCGCGTTGATTGTTGTCGAGTCATTGGGGCAGTTCAAGATTTTGTGAGGCGGTTTTGGCGAGGAGACAGCGTCTTCTTCTGGTGTCTGGCGTGGAATACTGACGGTCCGCCTCGGCCGAGCGGGGTGTCGGCTCTTTCGGGCGAGTATTCTGTTCGAATGGGCGGTTAATCCTCTCCCCGTCGGCATCGCTGCTTGGATGGTTTGGTTGGATAATGCGATCTTCGTTTTTTCCATGCGCATATCCTCACAGAGGTTGAGGAACTTTTTGCGTCGAAGAAAGGAGATTCAGGATTAATAGGCTGTGTATCATGATCAATGATTGCCATGTAGAGCCAGAAAAAAAAGCGATAACCTGATCAAATCAATGAAGTTATGCTGATCTGCGTATTGAGGACCAGAAAGTGAGACATTCATGGGCGGCACGTCATTTGCCGATTATGAAGGTCAGAGGATGAGCGACAGGTGCGTCGCCAAAACGTTCGACCACGTTTCATTCCTCTCTCCGGCCCGAACACTCGTGGTTGAACAGATGCATCTGTCGCTCGATCTTTTTTTACCCGCCTCAATTCGAGAGACCGCATCCGTGTAGATTTCAGTCGCGTCCGCGCGCTGACTTCAATGTCTGGTGCGTGTTTCGAGATATCTTGAATGGAGGTCGTCTGAGCTTTCCAGGGAATGAAGGCTGGCTGAGCCTTGCGAGGGAATGAAGTTAGGCTGAGCCTTCCGAGGGAATGAAGGTTGACATCGCCTGGTTGGCCGTGCGACCACCGGCAGGGTCGCAATCAGACAACCCGGTGATCGATGGGCGCGGTGGGATTCGAACCCACACGTCCTTTCGGACAGGGGATTTTAAGTCCCCAGCGTCTGCCATTCCGCCACGCGCCCGTCTTTGTCACAGAAGTAATAATGTTAAATAGCCATTCTTGCGCGTTCTTGACGCGCACAATTCCTAGGCCGAACCGCCTCGACTTCGAAGGTTCAGGTGTCATTTTATGGGCAAGCACGGCAGACGCAAGGGATCGTCGCTGCCAGCGTGGCCGAACGCACGGTCGCCCCATGAACCGGCGATCGGTTCCTGGCGTCGGTTTGGAAGGCACGGTTGCAACCGCGGCGTGGCATTGCTCAGCCCTCCGAAAGGGAATGGATGCTGCCGCGGGCCGGCAGAGGAAGCGAAAGCTGAACCCGGATAGGATGGTGGCAACGTGTTGACGATCGACGGTTCACAGGACGCAGACGGCTGGCCCCGGGCGAGGAGATAGAACGTGCATTCAGAGCAAGAGAACAAGCAGGGGGAGAAGGCACTGAGAGCTCTTGAACACTGCCATTATGAAATCGACATGATGGTACAAACGTGCGAGTTGCGCGGCAGAATCAAGTGCGACAGTCAAGAGGACTTGCGTGTCTTGAGGAACGCGTTGCTCGAGTCCTTCCTGACCCACGCACGGAGCTTGCTTGACTTCTTTGAAAACAAAACGCCAAAGTATCCCACCGACATTCCGGTTTGCCACTACGGGTTTGAATCGGTTGAGATCGCTGGCTCGGGATGTATGCGGGATCGGATCAACAAGGAGATATCGCACTTGACCTACGAGCGACAGTTGGATTGTGCTTCTGAGAAGAAGGAATGGCACTTCGATGAATTCACTCCCTTGTTTGAGCGGTGTCGTGAATTCTTGGAGCACGTCTGCACCGTTTTTGTTTCGCAGTTCAAGAATGGCGAAGTTGACGAGAACCTACTGCGGCGATGTAAGGACACCTCAAACAGCCTGCGGTCGCTCCCTACGAATTCGCCAGGTACCGAGGGCTGACACGACCACACCGCTCCTCCCGTTTTGTGGGCCGGTGGTATTCTGATTGGCGATTGGACAATGATTTCAATCGATGGTTCCCAAGGCGAAGGCGGGGGGCAGGTTTTGCGGTCGTCGTTGGCGTTGTCACTCGTGACGGGGCAGCCTTTTACCATGCATCGCATTCGTGCCGGGCGTAAGAAGCCTGGGTTGATGCGGCAGCATTTGACGGCGGTGCAGGCGGCGACGGAGGTCGGGCGGGCGAAGGTGAGTGGCGCGGCGCTGCACAGCACCGAACTGACGTTCGAGCCTGGGGAGATTCAACCCGGCGAATATCACTTTGCAGTCGGGACTGCGGGCAGCGCAACGCTGGTGATGCAAACCGTGTTGCCGGCGTTGCTGTGTGTGTCGGGGCCATCTTCGATGCGCCTCGAAGGGGGCACGCACAATCCTTGGGCGCCGCCGTTCGATTTTCTGGTGAAGACGTTTCTGCCGTTGGTGAATCGGATGGGTCCGACGGTGGATGCGACGCTCGTGCGGCCTGGCTTCTATCCGGCGGGCGGCGGTGAGTTTTGCGTGGCAATCGAGCCAGCCGAAGCCTTGCAGCCGATCGAGTTGAATGAACGCGGCACGGTGCGGCGAACACGAGCCACGGCGTTGGTCGCAAACCTGCCGTTGTCGATCGCCCAGCGGGAGTTGCGACTGATCGGCCGCAAGCTGAGTATTCGGGACGACGATCTCAAGTCGGAGGAAGTGACCAACTCGCGCGGGCCTGGCAACGTGGTTTCGATCGAGGTGGAGTCTGAGCACCTAACGGAAGTTTTTACCGGCTTCGGCGAGCGGCACGTTCGGGCCGAGGCCGTAGCGGAGAAGGCGGTCAAGCAGGCCCGGGGTTATTTGTCGCAAGAGGTACCAGTCGGCGAATACCTGGCGGACCAGTTGCTGATCCCACTTGCCCTGGCCGGTGGCGGCGCGTTTCGCACGCAGGGCTTGTCCTGTCACGCCGAGACGAACATCGAGGTGATCGAGACGTTCCTCGACGTTCGATTCGAGATCGACAGGGAATCGGGCCTGGGATGTGTTGTGCGGGTGTGTCGGTAGGGGTTTGGGTTGGGCTGAAGTCCTGGCAGGTGACATGGAAAGTCGTTTTGCGATTCAAGTCAGCTTCCTTGTGAGGGGCGGCTGAGGATGAAGCGGTTGGATGATGGTCCTGATGAGTGCTTTCGCCATAGGCGGGGGGATGCTGGAATGTTAGGATAATGCTTAGATGTCGACGCCGATCTATCATATCACTCACCTGAGCAACCTCCAGTATCATTGCTGCTGGTGGGTTGTGGTCTGATCGGCGGGTTCAAGAACAGAGCGTGAAGACGATGATCGGCTTTGACCATATCAAACGCCGCAGACTGGAAGAAATAGAGGTTGGCTGCCACCCGGGCACCATGGTGGGTGACTATGTGCCGTTCTACTTTTGCCCCCGCTCAGTGATGCTCTTCGTAATCTCCAAACGCCACCCAGATCTCCAGTATCATGGCGGCCAGCGTGAGATTGTTCACCTCGTTTCGACAGTCGAAGCCGCAATCCGGGCTGCTGCCAATCGGCCGTGGGCGTATTCGGACGGCAATGCGGGAGCATCCTATACGACTTTCTATGATGATTTAAGCCGAATGACCGAGATTGTCGATTCGGACGCAGTGCGGTCAAGCAATTGGCGTGACCCGGCTGTCAAAGAGAAGAAGCAGGCGGAGTTCCTCGTCCACGAGAGCTTTCCATGGAGTGCGTTTCATGAGATTGGCGTTGTGGATCAAGCGGTCGCGAACAAGGTAGATGCGGCTTTGCGGTCGGCGATCCATAAGCCGAGAGCTCGTGTGCATAGCGAATGGTACTACTGAACAGCATGTTCGGGCTAGAGGGGATTCGGCATGATCCGAAAGACGAAAGGTGACCTGCTCAAGGCAAACGCTCAAGCGCTTGTAAACACGGTGAACACCGTGGGCGTGATGGGGCGCGGTGTGGCGTTGCAGTTCAAGCGGACCTTTCCAGAGAATTTCAAGGCGTACAAGAAGGCGTGCGATGAGGGCAAGCTTCGGCCCGGCGTGATGTTCGTCGTTGACCTCGGAGGCCTTCATGCCCCGCGCTACATCATTAACTTCCCAACGAAGAAGCATTGGCGCGGCAAGTCGCGGCTTGAGTACATCGAGTCTGGGCTGGAAGCGCTGGTGGCGGATATCCGACGACTCGGGATCGAGTCGATCGCTTTGCCCCCACTGGGCTGCGGGTTGGGTGGACTGGATTGGAATCGAGTCTACCAGTGTATCAATGAGCACCTCGGGTCGCTGCCCAATGTCGAAGTTTTGGTGTACGAACCGGCAGGACCGCCGGCGGCAGAGGAAATGAAGACGCGAACGTCTCGTCCGAACATGACGCCCGGGCGAGCAGCATTGCTTGTTCTCATGAAGCGATACCTTGAGCCATTGATGGATGATGCTATCACGCTTTTAGAAATCCACAAACTGATGTACTTGATGCAAGAGGCTGGAGAGCCGCTCAGGTTGAAGTACGTCAAGGGTGCGTACGGACCCTACGCGGAGAACCTGCATCATGTGCTGGAACGGATTGAGGGGCATTTCATCACGGGCTACGGTGATGGCCGCGAGGAGCCGGGCAAAGTGATCGAGTACAAAGTGGATGCCGTAAAGGAAGCGGAGTTGTCGTTGACCGGTCAGGCAGAAACCCATGTACGGTTTGACCGCATGCAGAAGCTGATCAGCGGCTTCGAGACGCCATATGGCCTGGAACTTCTCGCCAGCGTGCATTGGGTAGCATTGCATGGAGACGCAGCTGCACGAGAAGAACCGGAGACAGCTGTGCAACTGGTTCATTCATGGAATGATCGAAAACGCCGAATGTTTAAGGCTGACCATATCAAGGCTGCGCACTTGCGACTGAGTGACCAATCGTGGCTGTAAGCCGGTGTTGACAGATTGCTGTTGCTCTTAACGGCGCGGACGAACCAACCTCGGTTGAGGAGACCTGGATTTCGTCGGGGATTGGCAGGATGGTAATCGCCATCGTTGCCGGTGTGCAGAACATCCGTGAAACAACCAATGATCTTGTGGATGATGAATCATTTCGGAGTATGTTCTCATCGTCTTACCCGTGCCGAGGATTCAACACATATGCACGAACACCTCAAACCAACCGAGTTATTCGGCCAAAAGGGGAGAACAACCGTGGTCTCTCGCTTGCGGGCTCCTTCTACGGGCAGACCCTGATGTATAACAACGCTTCGACGAAGAGTTGAATGTCGTCTCCGTTGATTAGCCCGTCACCGTTCATGTCGCCGGGGCAGGTGCAGGTGATGGGGCAGGTTGTTGTTGCACACTCGGAACCATTGCCTTGCGGGTCGCCGCCGAGGGCTGTGCATTGTGTTGGCTGGAGGTCGCCGCAGGAGCCGTCGGAGAAGCAGCAGGCTTCCGGTTGGGTGCAGGCGGCCGTTGCACAGGTGGAGCCGGTCCCCTGGGGTGTTCCGCCGAAGGTTGTGCAATCGGCAGGCGCCAGGTCGCCGCAGGCACCGTTCGGGAAGCAACAGGCCTCGGGCGGCTGGGGGCATTGCGTTGTTGCACACTCGGAACCAGTGCCTTGTGGTGTGCCGCCCTGGGTGGCACAGTCCGCCGTCGTCAGGTCGTCACACGCGCCGTCGCTGAAACAGCAGGCCTCTAGCACGGGGCAGGTCGTCGTCGCACATTCTGCTCCTAGTCCATATGCTGTCCCGCCCTGGTTCGCGCAGTCGGTTGCTGTCAAGTCTTGGCAGGAGCCGTCGTTGAAGCAGCAGGCCTCAAGCACGGGGCATGTGGTGGAGCCGCAGTCCGTGCCGCTGCCCTGTGGGGTTCCACCTTGACTCGTGCAAGAAGCCGCTGGGAGGTCCTGGCAGGAACCGTTGTTGAAGCAGCATGCCTCGGGTTGTGGGCATGTTGTGGAGCCACAATCTGAGCCGGCTCCTTGGGCGGTTCCGCCTTGTGTGCCACAGTCCGCAGGCGTCAGATCGGTGCAACTGCCGTCGTCGAAACAGCACGCCTCGGTGGCGGGGCATGCAGTCCCTCGGACGAGGAGGAGGTCGTCGATGCCGTGGGCCTGGGAGCCGCTCGTCCCGGAAGAGAATTTCACCCAGACCTCGGCTTCGCCCACATAGTCTTCGAGGTCCACGCATTCGGCCACGCACCCGCCGCCAAAGCTGAACGGGGCGCTCCAGATGTTCGTCCAGTCCTCGCCGTTGAGGCTGGCGTAGAGATAGGGCCCCAGGGTGGAGGTCGTCTTGGTGTAGTTGAATTCCAAAGAGGCGGCCCCTACGCCGGCGAGGTCAATGCATCGAAGCGTCGCTTCGGAGTAGGGATAGCCGCTGCCGAAGGTCATGAGGTAGTCGCCTGATCCGCCGCACGCGGTCCCGGATGAGATGTAGGGGCCATTGCCAGCGCAGGATTCGAATGTATCTGGGAAGAGTTCACAGACCGTTCCGGATTGAAAGAACGTGCCGAAGTCTTCTTCCAACTCCGTCACGCAGGCCCCCGCGGCGCACTCGCAGCCGATCAGGGTGACGGCAATGTCGTCGATGAAGAGCGCGGTGGGGAACGTCCCCTTGTCGAACTTCCAATAGGCCGATCGATGATACGATTCGAGGTTGATTGTGTGCGTTGCGCTGTAGCAGGTCGGTGTAATCGAGTAGGTTCGATTGAGTAGTGCGGCAGTGCCGCTGACACTTGTATAACAGGAGAGGGTATCGCTGGTGCTCGTGGCAAATCTGAGTTGGGCATCCGACATGTCAGGCATGGCCGGGCTGCTTTCCCACTGTGTGTAGTTGAAGTCGATTCGAACGCCTGTGCAGCCCTTGTCGCCGAAATGGACCCAGAGGATGACGTCATCGGATGAATTGATCATTCTGAGGCTGACGGAGGGACTGCAAGAGACGGATGTGGAGAGGTCGGTCGCATCACACCACCTGACTTCGCAGAATCCATTGTCGAAGTCGCTGGCGGACCAATCGTCAAAGTCCTCCGTGTAAAACTGGGCCCGAGTTGGGCTTGGCATTAGGGCGATCGTCATCAAGAGAATCAGTGGTTGCGCCAAGGTCGCGATCGCTCTTGTGTTTGTCTTTCCCATGATTGTCTCCTTGTTGATTGTCGATCTGTTCCGCTACCCGTCGTTTGATGTGCATTAAGCATTAGATAGGTTATCGCATAAGCCCTCTTGATTCAATTGCTGGCGACTTCTTTCGTCGCACTTTTTCTTCTTTCCTCTTCGGGTAGAGTCACTTTTTCCGTAGCGGCCAACGCCCGTGTCGGCCGAGGTAAACAGTTTGTATTCCACGTCCAACACGGGGGTCGGACGCTACGTTCTTTCGGAAACTGTTCTGGTGGGGTGTGAGTAAACCGGTTGTTCCCGTCGGCCACGGGGGGCCGACGCTACCGTGAGGCAGGCGGACTTAGAAATTATCTCAGAAACGCCAAGACTGTGCCAAGCTGATTGTGGCACCGCCGTCTCGGCGGTGAAAACACAGGCGAGACGCCTGTGCCACAATTCTGAGATAGTTTCTTCGCTCTTCAAAAGGATAGACAAAACGTGTGGCGGTGTGCTACGCCTCGGCGAGTGTGAGGTGTTCTCTCAGTTGGTGGATCGCATCGCGAATGCCCTCGAAATGCGGATGGATGCGTAGGACCTGACGGTATCGCCGGAGGGCTTCCTGATGTTGACCGAGTGCCACGTGGATGTGGGCTTGGTTTGCCAGGGCGGCGAAATGGAGTGGATTGAGGTTGAATGCTCGGCGGGCGTCGCGCATTGCGGACTGGAAGGCATCCTCCAGGAAGTATGCCTGACTTCGCTGGTGATATGCTTCCGCGTAATCCGGGTATGAGCGGATCAACTCCGTCAGCAGAGGAACAACGCATTCGGTTTCGTGTGTCCTGATCGCTTCGGCAATCCGTGTGAGGACGGCCTGGGCCATCGGACCGCTCTGCTGGAACCAAATCGACCACAAGGCTTCTTCGGCGGCATCGACCACCGACGGAGTGTCATGGTGCAACAGCTTGGCAATCGCCTGGCCAGAATCCTGGTCACCGATCAGGCCGAGACAAATCGCGGCGGTTCGGGCCACCTCCGTATCGTCATCTTCCAGAAGTACGCGCAGGCATTCCCCCGACCACGCCCCTGATAGGCGTTGCGCAAGACCATCCTTGTCGCCGCTCTGCAAGTATGGCTGGGCCAAGTCGAACAGGTATCGGCCTGCCGCCCGCTGTTCATCCATTCTGTGTGCCTCAATCGCTCTTAGACGTCTCAGTGCAAGTCTCTCTTGGTGTTCCCCCCTCCCCGAAAGCGGGCGGGAAGCAGTCAAGAAATCGCCGAACTCCGGCGTGACCCACGGGCCGAATGGCCGCTGCGAAACTCGCAGATGCGACATGCAGGTGCGATACTGACTATATCGGTCTGAGGGGGCCAGGTCAAAGTCGAAGCTTTTTTTTGGACCAAACCGCGATAGGATACGGCTTGTGCGGTGCGAGAGTGGGGTGTGGGCCAGTGCTTTTTTCCGGCTTGCGCGGATTTGCTCTGCCCAACGGCCTATGTTTTGGGACGACAGATGCAGAGCGACCAGCTTCGACAACTATTGGGATCGGTCCGAACCGGTGATTGCTCTGTTGAACAGGCGATCCGGCGGCTCCAACACATGCCGTTTGAAGCCCTCGATTTCGCGAACGTGGATCACCATCGCACGATCCGATGCGGCTTCCCGGAGGTGATTTTCTGCCCCGGCAAGACGACCGAGCAGATCGTCGCGATCTTCGGCAAGCTGGCGGCCGCGGGCGGCAACGTCCTGGCCACCCGAGCCCGTCGTGACCAATGTGATGCGGTTCAAGCGGAATTCGCGGACGCGGAATATCACGATGCCGCTCGATGCATCACCCTTCGTCAACAGCAGGCCGAGCCTTCCACCGGCACGATCGCCCTGGTCACGGCAGGCACGAGCGATATGCCGGTGATTGAGGAAGCTCGTGTGACATGCGAGATCATGGATCAGCGGACGCGGAGCTTTGTCGATGTGGGCGTGGCCGGCATTCATCGGTTGCTGTCACACTCGAAGTCGTTGCAGGCCGCCCGGGTCGTGGTCGTTGCCGCGGGGATGGAAGGCGCGCTGGCGAGCGTAGTGGGAGGGCTTGTCGAGGCGCCGGTCATTGCGGTGCCGACGAGTGTGGGCTACGGGGCTTCGTTCCAGGGGCTCGCGCCGCTACTGACTATGCTGAACTCTTGTGCCACTGGTGTGGCAGTTGTCAATATCGATAACGGGTTCGCGGCCGGATATCTCGCGGCGTTGATTAACCGTATCGGTGAGTCCGCGATAGAAACGGCGGATCGCATGCCCTGAGAGGCATACAGCACGCGCCTTCGCGGGGTGCCACTGGCGTGGCGCTACTGGTGTGATGCCACTGGCGGCTTGTCCGCCAGTGAGTCTTGCGGATCATTGCGTGCTTGATCGCACTGGCAGCAAGCTGCCAGTGGCACACTTGTGTGTGCGGTGACATCCTTGTGGCACCGGCGTCTCGCCAGTGAGATCACAGGCGGGACGCCTGTGCCACAGAGGTCCAGAGTCGCATGACAAGGAGTTCCTATGGCCCGAAAGAAACGAATCGTCGCTGCACGCACTGGGGGACGGTCAGGGCCCGCTATCAGGCGGACTCGCGCGTTGCCTAAGTTGCCAGCGCGACGTCGCGATGGGCACAAGGGCGATTTCGGGAGAGTGCTTGTTATTGGCGGATCGCGCGGCATGATCGGCGCGCCGGCGCTCGTGGCGAATGCCGCCTTGCGGAGCGGCGCGGGTTTGGTGACCGTCGCCTGTCCGAAGTCGATTCAGCAGGCGGTGGCGACACTTTGTCCCTGCGCCACAAGCATCCCGTTGGCGGAAACGAGGAACGGACTCCTCGACGCCAGGCGTGCATTTGAGGATCTGCGGCGGGAGGGGGTTTTTGAAGAAAAGACGGCTCCCTCGGTTCTCGCCGCCGGCCCTGGGCTTGGGCAGGGTAGCCGGGAGTTCAGTCGCGGGCTAATGGCTCTGATTGGGGCTTTTGGAAATGGCCCACGCGTGCCGGCCGTGTTGGATGCCGATGTGCTGAATGCCATGCATCGATCTTCCACAGAGAGCGGGACGGCGTGGAACACAACTCCCCATTATCGTACGGTCATCACGCCACATCCCGGCGAGATGGCTCGGCTGAACGGTACTTCGACCGAACTTGTTCAGCGCGACCGCGAAGGGATGGCGGTGAGGATGGCGCGCGAGATGTCGCGATGGGAAAGCGATCCTGAACACCGTGTGGTCGTTGTGCTCAAGGGGGCGGGCACGGTGGTTACGGATGGCCAGGCCGCTTACACGAATCAGTCGGGCAATCCGGGGATGGCGACGGGCGGCAGCGGCGATGTCCTGACCGGCGTCATTGCGGCTTTGATCGGGCAGGGGTTTACAACATACGAGGCTGCCGTTCTGGGTGTTTCTCTTCACGGCAGGGCGGGTGATCTCGCGGCTTGCGCGTTGGGCCAAGTGTCGCTTATCGCTTCGGACATTATTGATTATCTGCCGGAGGCGTTTCGGTTGTGCCGTTCGAGGCGTGTTTAGGAGAGCATCCAGGTGGCGGCCAAAGTGACATTGGGCGGTTTCTCACAGGCGCTTCGGTTCCTTCTGCCATCGAGATCCGCACAGGATTCCTTTTCGTCGGTCGCCTGCTCACAGGCTGTTCGCTGGATCGTGCCACTGGGACTGGGGATTGGTCTTATCTGGGCCGCGAGTTTCCGGCTGAGTTGGCGCGTTTACGGAGAGATTGCCGGTTTGCGTGTCATGCCGGCGATGACGATCGTGCTCGTGGAGTGTCTTGTCACTGGATTGCTACTTGTTCTGGGTAGCGCTCGCACGGTTGAGCGGATGCGCTCGCCGGATCATCGAACGGAAACGATCGCCGATCGCCGCGCGCCGTTGACGCCGCTGGGCACGCTGATCCTGCTTTTGATCGTGCTGACATTGGGATCGCTGATCATCAGTATCCCGCGAGAACACCCATGGTGGCCGTCGCCGACGGACTGGCGACACAGTCTCAGGTGGTTGTATCCGGCTCCGATTTACAGGCCGTTAATCCTGGCGCCGCTCTGGGGACGCTGGGGGATTCTGCTGGCCGCGTCGATCGGTCGTGCCTCGGCGCATGCGGAAGCCCAGACCGTCGCGCTGAGTGAGGCGATGCGCCCGACGCGACTCTTGCTCCATACAATTCTTCCGACGGCGCTGACCGCCGTGTATTGCAGCCGGGATGGCAACATTTTCATCGGGGTTGTCCTGAGCATGTTCGTGTTTGGGGCGACTTTCCTCGCGACGGTGATCATTGCGCAACGATGCGGTGGTCAGACGCGCAACACGCTTTTTGCCGCGGGGCAGGTTGCCCAGCTTATGTTCCTGGTCGGGCATCGGGCAATGTGGCCGATTATCCACGGATGAAGTCCAAGAAGACGAAACCCGATTTCAGACGCTTCCGCGCCGTCCTTCACGTCGCTCCCGCTCCATTTCTGCCGGTCGCGCTCGGCGTCATGTCAGGCATCATCGTCGATCATTACGCCGCACCTCGTTTGTGGATTGCGTTCGTATTCTTGACGGTAGGAGGCCTGTTTCTCTTTTCCCATCTCGGGCGGAATATTTCGATTTCCCTAAGCCTGTGGCACCGGCGTCTCGCCGGTGGAGACTCAGAAGGCGGGAGAGCGTTGTTTCCCGATTCCACCGGCGAGACGCCGGTGCCACACTCAATCGTTGATTGCGCCGATCGGATTTCCTCTGTTGCCAATACCGATCAGGTCATCTGCGGCGACAAACTTTTTGGGCGGATGACTTGTGTCGCCCTCATGTTGGCCGCGGGGGGGCTCGGCATCTTGCGAGATGCCGTTGCCTTTCGCCGGTTGCCGGATAACCACGTGGTCTTCTATACGGATGAGGAGCCGATCCTCGCGAAGCTGCGCGGGCGAATCGTGAGTACGCCGCGGATCGTCGAGCCGGAGGGTAATACACCGAGGGCATTCGGACAGCCGATCAAGACACGGTTCATTCTGGATGCAACGCAGGTCGCGGGGAATGAATCGCCAATACCGGTTGTCGGCAGAGTGACGGTCAACGTGAAAGAGCCAGCACTCGCCCTGCAAACGGGCGATTTGGTCGAGATTCTCGGTTGGGTCTATCGCCCGCCTCCGCCCAGCAATCCGGGGGCGTACGATTGGGCGGAGCACCAGCGGCGGGAGGGGGTGCTCGTGGGTATTTCCTGCGACCATGCCGCCGGGGTCAGGGTGTTGGACGCGCCAAGGAGCGGGCGATGGGCACGGCTGCTCGATCGGGTTCGCGCCAGGTTTCGCGGATATCTTCTCGACGACGGCTTCGCGTTGCACGACCCTGGCGCCGGCGTGATCTCGGCGATGGTCTTGGGTGAACGGAGTGCCGTCCCCAAGGCGATGAACGAGGCCTTTGTCCGGACGGGCAACGCGCACTTTCTGGCTGCCAGCGGAATGCATGTTGGTTGGTTGGCCTTGATGGGTTGGGGAATCGCCCGACTGTTCGGCTTGTATTACCGCACGACTGCAATATTCGTGGGTTTGCTGATTCTCTCATACGTGCTCCTGGCCGAGCCGCGTCCCTCGATCATGCGTGCCGGGATCATCGGCCTGGTGACCTGCATCACGATCTGCCTGCGCGGTCGGTATAACGCGCTCAATTCCCTGTCGCTGGCTGCCATTATCATCCTGATTCTGGATCCGACGGATCTGTTTCGGCCGGCGTTTCAGTACAGTTTTGGGGCGGTCCTTGCGCTGCTTCACCTCTGCCCGCATGTGGCAAGAACCATCGCGAATTGGTTTTTGAGGTTGAATCTTCCCCGGGTTGCTCGGTCGTTCGATAGTACTCTCCACGAGGTGATGCTATTGGAGCCCACCCGCTCTTCCCGGGTGGCCAACACGGGCCGCAGCGTTGGTTTCCTTGTGGCCCAGTTGGCCGCATTGGCCATCTCGGCGTGGTTCATTACATCGCCGCTTGCCTGTTATCATTTCAACAACTTCGCCCCGTTCGGGTGGCTGCAAACCGTGATTCTCTGGGTCGTGGCCATGCCGGTGACGCTGTTCGGCTTCCTTACGCTCCTGCTCGGCGCGCTGTTGCCCTCCAGCGGTTTGGTCTGTGGTCCGATCCTGAAGCTGGGTACCGATCTCATGATTGGTCTGGTCGAACTTCTCGCCCGAATCCCATTGACGATGGTTGACGGTCGATCCCCATCGCTTGTCTGGGTGGTTGCCGTGTATAGCGTCTTGTTGTTGTGGGTGTACAGGCATCACTGGATGCCTTGGCAACACGGCTTCAAAGTCTGCGCGTTGGTGCTGCTGCTTTGGTGGTTTGTTCCGCCACGCTGGGCGCGAGCCTACCCCGGCACGTTGCACGTCTGGGTGCTCGATGTTGGTGACGGGAGTTCTACCGTGATTGAGCTTCCCGACGGGCGGACGATGATCTATGACTGCGGTACGCTATCTTCCATCGACGCGGGCCGAGTGACCGGCGCGTTTTTGAAGCATCGCGGCATCCGTCGCGTGGAGACGGTTTTCGTTTCGCACGCCAACTTCGACCATTACGGCGGCGTGGAAACTTTGGCGAAGGATTTTCCTATCGGTCGTATTGTGATCAACGATCAATTCGAACATTATTCTCCGCGCGGGACAGGAGGGTGGAACTTCCTCCACGCGATGCGGGACGCAGACATCCCCGTTGAGGTGATCCACGGCCGATGTACGCTGAGGGACATGGGGGAAGTTCAGGCGGATGTCCTCTGGCCCTTGGCGTGGAATTCGGAAGGTACCGGTCCCGACGTGAACGACAGTTCGACCGTGTTGCGACTTGGCTACCAGGGTCGTTCGGTCTTGTTGACGGGCGACATCGAAGAGTTCGCGATCGGCCATCTGCTGATCGCGGCGGACGATCCACAGGCCGGCGTGACGTTGAGGGCCGATGTGCTCGCGCTGCCTCACCACGGGAGCGTCGTCGGCAACACGTATCGGTTAATAGAAGCGGTCGGCCCGATGATCGCCGTACGATCCACCGGGCAGAGACTGGCGTTGACAACCAACGGGATTGAATCGATCGTGGGCGATCGGGCGTTTTTTAGCACGGCCGATGTGGGTTGCGTTCATCTTGTCATGAAGGATGGAGATGTCGTCGCGGAGGCCTTTTCGCCATAACCTCCACCATTGTTCTCTTCCTCTCATGCTCCATTGTCCGAATCAGAGTTGCGCTGAGTCCCCGGGATAAAAGGGGCGTGCTGCTTCACGACTTTGCGATGTATCGAACTGAATCACCTGATTCGGCAGTGCTTCGGACTTTGGGCGTGTCTGGTTTTGCCGTATCCGGCCCTCTTTGCCTGTGCTACAATCTCCTGTCTGAAAATCGAGCGGCGTTTCGTTGCCGAATCGTTGCATCCGCGGTGTCGGTCCATCCGATGGTTTGGAGGGCCGATTCAGGTTTGGGATGAGGTAGTGCATGGCCGGGAGTTCCTCGAAATCTGAGGGTGTCAGCATTCCGATCGGGGCTCGGAGTTTTACGTTCACGAGCTGTGACCCGGATGCTCGAACCGGAAATGGCGGACGCGAAAAGGTTCCCCTGACGTGCGCGGTTCGATACGGCTTCATGGGCTATGTCGGAGAGTTCCGGTATGTGCCGGGGGCGATTTCGTCTTGCGGCGGCAAGGTCGTGATCCAGACCAACCGGGGCATCGAGATCGGCGAGCAGGTGAGTCTGACATGTACGGGGTGTGACAACTCCATCGACCGCCGGCAGATGTCGGACTACGTCAAGAACAGCGGAGCGCAGGAACTGTGCCAGCCCAGGGCCGGGCGCATTCTGCGGAGCGCGACCCAGGATGATCTGCAAGAGGATCACCACATCAGGCTGGATACGAAGACCAAGTTGCGGCGTGCCAGGGAACTGGCTCGCTCGCACAATCTTGATATGAAGGTCGTTGCCTGCGAATACCTTTTCGGTGGCGAGCGGATCATTTTCCATTTCATGGCGGAGAATCGCGTGGACTTTCGCGAGCTGGTCCGTGAATTGGCGCAAGAATACCACACTAGAATAGAAATGCATCAAGTGGGCGCGCGCGACGAGGCCCGGCTCGTTGCCGATTTTGAAATCTGCGGCCGGGAATGTTGCTGCAAGAGTTTCCTCAAGAAGCTGCGGCCCGTCACGATGAGGATGGCGAAGCTTCAGAAGGCGACGCTGGATCCCACGAAAGTCTCCGGCCGTTGCGGCCGACTGCGGTGCTGCCTGCGGTACGAGCATGAAGGCTATGACGAGCTCAACAAGACGCTCCCTCGCGGTGGCTCGCGCGTCCAGACTGACAAGGGCATCGGTACTGTCCGTGGAAGACAGGTTCTGACACAGCTCCTCACGATCGTCTATGACGATTCGGATTACGAGGAGACAGTCGGCATTGAAGCGGTCATCGCTCGCGATCTTCCCAGACGGCCGGCCCCTGTTGCTTCGTCGAAAGAGGAAGGCGAGCGTTCCGGGGGGGTGTCTGACAGTCGGTCTCGCGGCCGGCGTCGGCCGCCAAAGGCGGCGCCGCGCAGTCCCGCGCAGGATGGTTCCAGGCCGCGCCCACAACGAGACGAGAAGAAGGCCTCCTCTGAACCGTCCGTTGATTCCTCGCCACAAAGCGGCGTGGCGGGGGGATCAGAGCAAACACAGGGTGCCGGGGCAGATGGGACAAAGCGTAAGCGACGTCGCGGACGTCGGGGCAAACGCAAGCGTCCTGCCGGTCAGGACGGCGGCGAGTCATCCGCCCAGAATCGTGGTGGCACGGGAGGCTCGACGAACGGTGCGAAGCCACCGAGGTCGCGGAGATCAAGGAGGCCGAAGAAACCGAGGGGGCCCGAGGGTTCCGGCGGCGCGGACAACAAAAACCAGCAAGGTGGGGATCATTGACGATTGGCAACTAGATGGTGTGACGGACCGATTTCATCGAACAAACGTATGTCCAAGAATTCTCAAAAAACCATTTCCGAAGTTTCGCGTGAGTTGGGCCACTACTCGATTGATGCGTTCGAGTTCTTACATCGTGGCCTTGATTTCACCGTTCAGCGAACGCATGGTCCGCCAGAAGCAGGCCTGAACGAACTGGTTGAGTGGCTCCATGCCCACGGGTCGGACCCGTCAAGTCTTGCGGCTTTGGCCTCGGCCGGCGAGTTACCTGAACCGATTCTCGCGTTCATCGAGCACCTCGGCGGGATCGAGGTCGCTTCGTCGCGTCTGAATCGGCACATCGGCGGCGAAGACCTGTGCTGGGGTTTGCGCGACTTGGCGCAGAGACAATGGGGGCTTCTGGCCTCGACGGTGCTTCGCTATTGGGGCATCCGTTCGACTCGGGATTTTGGCCGGATGGTTTTCGCGCTTGTTCAGAATGGCCTTCTCCAGAAGCAGCCGGATGACCGGATTGAGGACTTTGACAATATCTACGATTTTGAAACCGCGCTCGATCAGTCTTACAAGTTGGCCTGTTCACCAACGCCGACATCATCGACCGACTCGGAGTAGCCCATGTCAATGAACGCGACCAATCAGGAAGGTACGCACTGGGAAAAGGAGCATGCTCCTCGCGTGACGCGTGGCAAGCTCTCGTTTGCTCTAATTGTCTTCTGCGTCTGGATTGCTTTCTTGGCGGTGTTATCCGTCGACCGGTGGTTTGGCGCGTTGCAGTAACTTCCCCACAATCAGCGATTCCTATCATGGTTGACGGCTTTTCGATTGAGCCTGGTGTTTCCGATTCAAAAGTGGATTCCGCAGCCGGCCTTGTTGCGAATTTGGACGGGCATTTAGACGCCAACTTCGATGCGAACTGCGACGCCCAATTACAGGCTAACTTGCATGCCAACTTTGATGCCAACATCGCGGCATTGATCGAAGTATTGCCTGGTACGGCGGAATGCCTTCGCCATGCCATAATCCCGCCGCGAGCGCGGGTGACGAGGGGACGTGACGGCTCCCCCACTTTTGCGTGGCTGGACGAGCAAGGTGTCGGACGATGGCTTGGGAGAACCTCGATGCCGTTGGTCCGCGCCGGCGCGTTGATCGAAGCATTCAAGCCCGGCGACAGAAACGTGTTGTTGAGTGGGTTTGGGCAGGGGGCCGAGGCGGACCTGCTGCTTCGGCGGCTCGCACCGCACCAGGCGGTGATGGTTGTCGACGAGGCGGCCTGGAGCGTCGCGCTGGCATTGCGTGTCCATGATTTCTCCGCGGCTTTCCGGGAACATCGGCTGTTGGTCTTCACCGGTCCCGATGGCTGGGCGCATCTCGGGCAGTTTCTTATCGAGAACGACGGCTATCTTGCACCGGAGCGGATGCTTTCCTGGCCATGGTTCGATGCCCAGGTGATCGCCGATGTCTCCCAACGCCTCGCCGACGTGAACCGTCATGTTGCCGAAAGTTTCGCGGCTGAGACGTCGACATCACAGGTTCCGTTACGAACTTCGGAGGTTTCCACGTCGGCTGTTTCGCGTGCCCCGTGCGCCGCAATCGCGATCGTCTCGAACGTCGCCGATTCTGGAATTCGCCGGCAGGCAGACCGTCTCGCCTCGGCTGTGATCGCGACGGGGCGGAAGGCTGTTTGCTGCGTGCTCGATGATCCGGCACTGGTGCATCCACGGGCGATTGAGCGATGTCTTGCGAAGGCTGCCCCGCTGCTCACGATTCTGCTTGATGTCGCCCCGAACTCCCTGGGGTACAGACTTCCCGATGCGCCTCGGTTCATTCTCCGCACCCACCGCGACGCGGATGTGGGTGCGTTGGCGGAGGCTCTTGGCCTGGGTGATTTAACCAGTGAAGCCTCGATGCTCCACGCCTCGCGGGTTCGGTTGGGTGTGCAAACTGAAGCGCAACGCCGCCGGGCTTTACGCGCGGGTGCGGCGGAATCGAGCGTTCTGACAGTTCCACCGGCGGCCGTGTCAGGTCTGGATTTAGGTGAGCCTCGACATGGCCGTGCCCTGATAGTTTTTGCCGAAGGCGCCGACATCTCGCCTGACGCCGCTGGCCTTCATCTCGCTTCACACCGTAAGCTGTGGAAGGCTTCGGAGGAAATCATTCGTCGCCGAGCCGACAACTATGTGGACGACGATGCCGGCGACATTCTGCACAAGGCCGAACGCAAACTCGGCTTCAAGCTTGACAGCGAAGATGTTCGAAGCGGCATCGTGGAACGCATTCGATTGATTCTCGGTCCCGTGGTGGTGCGGCAGACGTGCTGCGCTGCGCTTATTGAAGCCGGGTTCGAGATCACGGTGTTTGGTGGGGGGTGGGAGAACGATCCTATGTTGGCGGGGCGGCAGGCGGGCCCTTGGCCCCAAGCCGGTACCATTTCTTCGGCGTTGGCCGGGCACACCGCCATTGTCGCCATCGAGCCGTCAGGCCGCCTCAGATCAGCCTTCCTGGATGGCATCGCGGGCGGACTCCTCGGGATTGCTCGCGCCCATCCGACTGACATGAAACCGCAAGGCCTTTCGGCCGTCCTCCATCCGGACAAGCACATTCAGCGGTTCTCAAAGAAAGGTCAGTTGGTTGACCTTGTGCAAAGAGTTCTTGACGATCCTTCCTCCTATGCCAAACAGCGGACTGACGCGACGCATTTCGTCAATACCTGCCACACGTGGACACAGCGGTTGGAATCGATTCTTCACGTCTGCGGGGTGGATTGAACAACCGGCCTTTGTCGTAGTCCGCCGTGCTTTTTGAGGAAGCGTAGTAGGCTTTGAAGGTGGTGCTTCCCGGAGCGGCTGAAGGGGTTCCGGCTGAACCGCCGGTGCTCATGGATGCAGGCGATGTCGGGGCAATACATGACGGATTGGCCGCGCTGCCAGATTCGGTAGCACAGGTCGACATCTTCGAAGTAGAGGAAGAATTGCTCGTCGAGGATTCCATCGGGCTCGCAGTCCGACCGGCGCAGGAACATCGCCGCGCCGAGGCCCCAGTCGACGGGGATTGGCGCCGACCGGTCGATATCCTCGCAGAGGTATCGGCGGAAAAAGGCCGGGCGATACCGCAGCATTCGCAGGGGCGACCGGGCGTAAAGCACAACCGGCCATGTGTAGAACTGTCTGACCGAGTGCTGGATTCGACCATCGGGGTACCTGAGAAGCGGCAAGACGACGCCGATGTTCTGATCCGCGTCTAGTCGTTCGATGGCGCGTTGAAGGGTGCCGTCGAGGATGCGGACATCGGGGTTGGCGATCATGACCGTCTCCCCTCGCGAAGCCCGATAGGCGCGGTTGATGCCGGCCGCAAAGCCTACGTTTGTCGAGTTGAGCACGGTGACCGCCACATTTCCGCCGTCTGCCAGATGAATCGGATCGTCCGGGGAGTTGTTGACGACGACAAGTTCGACATCCAGTCCGGCGGTGTGCGTTTGGAGCGATTCGAGGAGTTGTTCCAATTGGTCGGCACACCGGTAGTTGACCGTCAATACGCTTATCATTCGTCGACCTTCTCCGCCGCACCGGCTTTGAATCGCGATGAGATGTGCAGTTTCCACCAGTCCTTCTCGATTCGTTTCTCGATCACGGAATCAGTCGATTGGGCGGACTCTTGAATCTCATGACGACGCCGGCGGATGACGTCTCGAGTTCGGATGGCCGCCCATTTCCCGGCAAGGTAGGGCCGCAGGCAACCTTGCCGAAGCTTGTTGATCGCTTGAAGCAAGAGGAATAGACAATGCGCGGGCAGGTAACGGTTCCGAAGGCGTCGCGGCATACAGGACCACCAGACGTATTCGGCGTTGCGAGCTGAGTTGAAATGGTATCGCCATCCGCGCGGGCTGTAGGACGAACTCAGGTGGTGATAACACACGGACTTCGTTGCGAAGACGGTCCGAAAGCCCAACCAGGCCAGTCGAAAACCCAGGTCCACATCCTCGTAGTAGCTTTGGAATCGTTCGTCCAACAGCCCAGCCGACATGACGGCTTCTCGACGGTAGAACACCGCCGCCCCGCTGGCCGAGAAGACCGCCTCGTCCAGCGAATCCGCGATTACCCGTGGCGCCAAGTGACCCCGCTTGACCGCTCCACCGGCCACGGAGTAGAGGTCGCCTGCCGTGTCGATCTGGTGGGGTGGCTCGGCGAGCAGGACGAGTGACGCGACGGCGCCAACATCGGATGAATCGAACGGTCGCAGGCCCTCTGCCAGCCAGTCCGCGTCCAGGTGTGTGTCGTTGTTCAACAACGCGACAAACGGGGTGGTGGCCTCACGCATTCCGACGTTGCACGTCCCCGCGAAACCCAGATTGTGGAGATTGCAGATCAGGCGAACCCTCGGCCACGACGCTTGGAGGTAGGCCACACTCTCATCCGTCGATCCGTCGTCCACAACGGTGGCTGTCCATCGCGGATCGCGCTGGGCTTCCAAGGACGCCATCAATCGCGGCAAGAACCGCATCCCGTTGAAGTTTGGGATTATCACGGTGACAATTGGTGATACCATGGGCATTCGGTTCGATCGATTCATGGATGCGGACCTGCGATTGTGTCCGCGCCTCTATACTATTGCGGTGCCGGCCTCCAGGGGGTCCATGGCGTCAGAGCCGGTTGGACCCAAGGCGGAGACGCCTGTGCGAAACGTTCGCTCGGCAGTATAACTCGATGAATGCTGTGCGGCGATGTGACCGAGGGTACCGGGTTTTCGATCATGCAGACCGTCTCAACGAATCCCGAATTGGCGGAAACCAAGAGACGCTTGCGCGCGGTGCGGATCGCCATTGGCGTCAGCTTCCTCGTCTGCACGGTGGAGTTGGCGCTTGGCTGGGCTCTTGGACTCCAAAGCCTGTTCGCCGAGGGTGTCCACTCCTTTCTGGACGGTTTGGATTCCGTCATCGTGCTTTTTGCCGTGATTGCCGCCGCGCGACCGGCCGACAGCTCGCACCAATTCGGCCATGGCAAGTTCGAGGCCGTCGGCGCGGCCATCGAAGGCACCTTTGTTCTCCTCGCGGGGCTCGGCATCGGTTGGAATGCGATCGATCTGCTCATCCACGGTGGGGCGCCGGACGACATCCCGCTCTACATTTGTGCCGTCATGATGGCCACCTCCGTCCTCTATTGGTTCGTTTCGTCTTTTTTGATCCGGGAAGCGGATGCGACGAGGTCGCCAGCGATCCGTGCGGAGGCGCTGCACCTTCGTTCGCACATCTATATCACGGCGGGTGTTGCCGGTGGCCTGCTGGCGGGCGCGCTGGGGGACTGGCCCATTGCCGACACACTGATCGCAATCGGAATCGCCTGTTGCTTGGTCGGCATCTCTGTCCGCATCTATCGGGACGTCTGGCAACAAATCACAGATGCCGCATTACCTTCTCACGAGATCGATGAACTCGCTGAGGTTCTGGCCCCGTTTCGAGATAGGTTTATTGAGATCCACGCGTTACGAACACGCCAGTCCGGCGCCGAACCCCATATCGAGATGCACTTAGTCGTGAGACCCGAAATGCCGGTCTCCGAGGCGCACGACCTGTGTGACCTGATCGAGCGGGCGATCCTCGATAACCGGCCTGCGGCGCGAGTCACCATTCACATCGAGCCTCCGAGCGAGCCTCTACCTTCGCACGCAACCTGGGTTCAGGGGCATGCTGGGGGGGTGTGAAATCTGGCGATTATGGGCCTGCGTTTTCTCGCCTCGGCGCCGGCTCATTCAGCCTATCGGACAGCCTTTTTTTGGGGCCGTCCTATACGCATGGAGCCGCTTCTCGGCAGCCCAGTTTTTTTTCGAATGGCCAGGATTTGCTATTCACATGCGGAATTTGAACACTAGAATAATGTGAGCTTGGACGGAAAAGAACACCGTCCAACATCGCGATCCCGTCAGGGAGACGCGAATATTACAAG
>CAZTAR010000003.1:0-33672 GCA_964611695.1 uncultured Planctomycetaceae bacterium
CAAGCCGGCCGATTCTTCCACGGTTACTACAAGAACTATTGCTACCTGCCGCTGATCGACATTTTGGCCCCCCCTCGGCGGGCGGCAAGCGAGAGGCTCAAGGCCAACGACCCTTTCTCGGCAATCGGAACTGCGGTGCCGGACTCGTCCTTAAGAAACGAGCCTTGACAGCGCCACCAAGTGTGGCGTAGTTGTGGCGTAGACACGTGCCATATGTGCAACGAGTTCAACATGCGGAGCTAAGAAGGAGCGGCGGCAACCTCCTGCGGTTTCTGTAACTTGTTGCCATTTTGCGTATTCCGGCGATCCAGCCAGGAGATCACCTTCCGGGCGCATAACACGGAGGTGTCTCCGTTGCCAAGGACAGACCCCCCGAATCTGGCGAAGCCTCCACGTGCGAGCCTACGATTCGAATGGAGATGCGAAGACGATGGCGGCTTCCGAGTTGCTATGGACACCCTCGCGAAAACGTGTCGAGCAGTCCCGCATGTACACGTTCATGATGCTTGTGGCCAACCGCCACGGCATCAAACCGGAATGGGAGGCGCTGCGTACATGGTCGGTCGAACAGCCTGATCGCTTCTGGCGCGAGATGCTCGACTTCGCCCAGATCAAGCCCAGTACCCCGTGCCTCTCCGTCACTTCAGGCGAGGGGATGCTCGGCACGAGTTGGTTCCCGGGACTCAAGCTCAACTATGCCCGCCACATGCTGCGCTTCAAGGACGACTCCACCGCGATTCTCTTCGAGAACGAGAGTGGACAACAGGCCCGCTACTCGCGCCGTCAGCTCTTCTCCGAGGTGACCCGTCTGGCGTTGGCACTGCGGCGCGACGGGATCGGGCCACGTGACCGCGTGGCTGGCTTCCTGCCGAACATACCCGAGACGGTTGTCGCGATGCTCGCCACCGCAAGCCTGGGCGCGATCTGGTCTTCATGCTCACCCGATTTTGGCGTTGGCGGCGTGCTTGACCGCTTCGGCCAGATTGAGCCGTCGGTTCTGATCGTGGCTGACGGCTATACCTACGGCGGCAAGCGCCATGAAACGCTGGGCCACGTTCAGGATATATTGACTCGGCTTACAACGGTTCGGAGGGTGGTTGTCGTTCCCTATCTGGACGAGAAGCCGGCGCCGCGCTGGCGGGAACTATCAGCCGGCGATGACGACAACGAGCCGATGCTCTGGCGGGAGTACCTTGGCCAGCCTGACCAGCCCACGGGGCAGCTCTCGTTTGCCGAAGTGCCCTTCGACCACCCGCTGTTCATCATGTATTCCTCCGGCACCACGGGTGTGCCGAAGTGCATAGTCCACGGCCACGGCGGCACGTTGCTCCAGCACATGAAAGAGTTGATGCTGCACACCGATCTGCGCGCCGGCGAACGCATCTTCTACTTTACCACCTGCGGCTGGATGATGTGGAACTGGCTCGTCAGCGCACTGGGCGTTGGCGCCGCGGTGGTGCTTTACGACGGCAGTCCGACTTTCCCGAGCACGCGCCGTCTCTGGGAACTCACCAGCCAGTTGAGAATCAACATTTTCGGCACCAGCCCGAAGTTTCTCGGGGCGTGCCAGAAGGCTAATCTCCACCCCGGAACTCAGCATGACCTTTCCTCGTTGCGGGCTGTACTCTCCACCGGCTCACCACTTTCGGTTGAGCAGTTCCGCTGGGTCTACAATGAGATCAAGACTGATCTCCAACTCTCGTCGATTTCGGGCGGCACCGACATTATCTCTTGTTTTATGCTCGGCAACCCGTTGCTGCCGGTCTACGCCGGCGAGATCCAATCCCGCGGGCTGGGAATGGACGTACAAGCGCGGAACGATGCGGGGTGCTCGATCGTGCGTGAGAAAGGTGAGCTGGTCTGCTGCTCCCGATTCCCTTCGCAGCCGGTCTGCTTCTGGAACGACCCGGACGGGAGCCAGTACCGCTCCGCCTACTTCGAGCATGAGTGGCGCGGTCGTCGAGCGGCTCCGAACAAGCGGGACGCGAATGCTGCCCAAGCAGTTCCGCCGCCGATCTGGCGCCACGGTGACTACATTGAGATAACGGAGACTGGCGGCGTTATCGTCTACGGGCGCTCCGATACTACCCTGAACCCCGGCGGTGTCCGCATCGGGACCGCGGAGATCTACCGCATCGTCGAGTCCCTAGCCGAGGTCGGGGACAGCGTCGCAGTTGAACGGCTTAGTCGGGACGGCGATGCGGAGGTCGTCCTGTTTGTTGTGCTGCGCGATGGGTTGAAGCTCGACACGAATCTTATCGACAAGATCCGGGACGCAATCGCCGCTGGGGCCACCAAGCGTCACGTCCCACGCCACGTCCGACAGGTCACAGCCATCCCCTACACGATCAGCGGGAAGAAGGTCGAAATGGCCGTTCGGCAGGCAATCCATGGCGAGGATGTGGCCAACCGCGACGCGCTGGCCAATCCGGCATCGCTGGACGAGTTTCGGAACTTGTTCTGACCCGCGCTGCAGTCCTCGTCCAACGTTCTTTGCGCGGCTGGCTGGATCGCGGCCCGGCTTCGCATTCTGTCCTTTCACCCTGATTCGCGGCTTGCTGGATTCACGCGAGTCGGTCTTCGTCGTGCTTCCGCAACATCCCGGGATACGAGTCTCCGCGAACTCTGGCTTGCTGGACGGATCACTTCACAACACTTGTGTTGCGGATGGCCGAAGCTGAGGCCGCTTGCTCCGGAAGACACCTGCGAATCGATTCTATCAAGGCCTTCCGGTCGATGGGCTTGGCAACGTACTCATCGCAGCCTGCGTCAACGCATTTCTGCCGGTCACTTGTCATTGCGTGGGCGGTCAGGGCGATGATCGGATCGGTATACTCTCGCTGACGCAGGAGCCTGGTCGCCTCGTAGCCATCCATCACCGGCATCTGCATGTCCATCAGAATCACATCGAATGGTGTGCCGGCGTCACGAGCTGCGAGCGCTGCGTCGACCGCGAGCTTTCCATTCTCGACCACAGTGACCTCCGCCCCCGACTTCTTCAGGATTCCCTTCACGAGGATTTGGTTGGTCGCATTGTCCTCGGCAAGCAGGATGCGGCAGTCAATCCTGGTGATTTCTTGGGTTATTGTGGAGGTGTCGGGGAGTTGCGAGATCGTGGCCGAACCAGGATCGTCTAGCATCTTGACGCCATCGAGCCATCCGGTCGCAACCGTAAAGCGAAACCTGCTGCCCTCGTTTAGCTTGCTCTCGACGGTGATGGTGCCGCCCAGCATCTCAGCCAATCGCTTGCTGATTTTGAGCCCCAAGCCCGTACCGCCATATTTTCGGGTGGTCGAAGAGTCAGCCTGCGAGAAGGCCTGGAAAAGCTTGCCCGCCTGCTCCGGTGTCATGCCGATGCCACTATCAACAATGTCAAACTGCATCATCGGTTGGGCTGGTCCCGTTCCTCCAATTGGGTCGGTGTCCAAGAAACGCATGACAAGCCGAACCGCGCCGGTCTCGGTGAATTTGATTGCGTTGCCAAGGAGGTTCACGAGGACCTGCTTGAGTCGGGTGGGATCGCTTTCGATGGTTTCCGGCACGGTTCCTATGTACTCTACGTTGAAGGGCAGTTTCTTGGCATCAGCGCGGACCTGCATCAGCGTTTTCACGTCGGCGACCAGTTCGACAGGCGAACAGCGGATGTTCTCGATCTCCAGCTTGCCCGCTTCGATCTTGGAGATATCCAGGATATCGCTGATGATTTGGAGCAGGTGCTCGCCGTTACAGCGAATGGTGTGGATTGCGTTGAGGTGATCGGAAGGCGACAGGTCCGGAGCAAGCAGGGCCTCGGCGTATCCGAGAATCGCTGTCATGGGTGTGCGGATTTCGTGGCTCATGTTTGCGAGGAACTCACTCTTGGCCTGGCTGGCAGCCTCGGCGGTCTCCTTGGCCCGTCGCAGCTCGATTTGTCTCTGCTGGCGTTCGCGCGCTTCTATCGCCAAAGAAACGAGATCCGCCATCGAACCCGAGAAGTTCTGCTCATCGATTGCCCAGTGACGCGCCGGGCCAACATTCTCGTGGCAGATGACCCCAACCACCTGGCCTCCGAGCCGAACTGGTGCGTCCAGCATCGACGTGATGCCTAGTGGCTTAAGGTATGATTCGGAGAACTCGCGCGTCCGCGGATCAGAGTGCGCATCGTGAGCTGCGATCGTGCCGCCCTCCTCAAGGACGCGGAAGTACAGGGGGAAGTCGGCCGCCACCAACCGTAGCCCTTCCGAGTGGCTTTGCTCGCCCATCTCATGCAAGTCGATGCAGTGAATCTCCGTGTGATCGTCGTTGTGCAGCCATACGCTCGTGCGCTCGGTGTCCAGTGTTCGCGAAGCCACCTCGGTGATCTGTCGGACGCGGGCGAGCCAGTCGGCATCGAGGAGCGCGCTTCTGCGGGAAAGTTCCGTCAGTGCATCGTTCTCTCGTCGCAGACGAGCCTCGTTTTTCTGAAGGGCTGCTTCCGCACGTCTCTCTTCCGTGATGTCCTTAACAACACCCTCGACGTGGCCTGCGTCCGGATATGCCTTCAACGAGACTTCGACCCAGATCAGGCTGCCGTCCGCCTTCTCCGTTTCCGCCGTGAAGGACTGAATGGTATGCGGTCCGTTCACGGACAGCGCTGCACTGGCCTGAATCCGACGGAGCAGGTCTCTCTTGTCGCGCAAACCCCGCGTCAATGTTTCCGAGTCCCAGTACCCAAACAATGTCGCCGCCGCGTGGTTCGCGGCTAGAATCTCGCCGTCCCGGAGCTTGACCCGGAACAAACCTACCAAGGCGTTGTCGAATAGGTCTTGATACCTCTCCTCGGCGCGCTCCTTCTGGTCCTCCAGGTGGAACAGTTCCTCCTGGATTCTCCTTCGTTCTGCCTCGTCGAGGTAACTCTCGTCCATGAATCCCGCCGCTTCATCCCACAGGCGCATCGATCCCCGTGAGGTATTTCTGAATCTCCGCGAGGATGCTTGGAAACCGCGCCGGCTTGGTCAAGTAGCTGTCAGCACCGCTCTCGACACCGATGGCCCGTTCTCTGTCCTGGGCTTTGGCGCTCAGCATGATGATGGGAATATCAGCCGTTTCCGGTTTTCCTTTGAGCGTCCGCGTCGCCTCGAAGCCGTCCATGCCCGGCATGCGAACGTCCATCAGAATCACGTCGGGCCGACGCGCCGCGGCGCGCTCCAGAGCTTCCAGGCCGTTGCACGCCTGGATCACTTCGGCACCTAGCCGCTGAAGATGCTTGGCCACGTGCTCCCGAATGAAATCCTCGTCATCGACGAGCAGAATCGTCCTTCCAGTCAACTCGATCATGCTAGGCACTCCGCTTCTTGCTGTACCGGGGTGGCATCCGGTTTTGCACTTCCGACCCGGGGCAACGTGATTGTGAAGACCGTTCCCTTTCGATCCTTGCCATCGAGTTCCAGGTCGCGATAACCCGGCGGCAGTGGGCTCATCAAGTCGATGCGACCGCCGTGGGCGAGGACCAGGCCCCGCGTGATTCCCAGACCGAGCCCCGTGCCGCCGACTTCCTTCGACAGCAGGTTGTCCGCCTGGAAGAACTTCTCGAAGACCTTCTCGTGGGCCGCTTCAGGAATCCCGTAGCCGTTGTCCGCCACGGAAAGCCTGACCTCATTCTCCGTGCCGTCTAGGGTCGCGATGATCTTGCCATCAGCCGGCGTGTATTTGATGGCGTTGCCGAGGAGGTTGACGACAGCCTGCGACAACCGGTCGTTGTCGCCGAACACCTCCCCGGCGTCGTTGACCTCCTTGACGATCGTGTGGCCGTAACGTTTGGCGAGTTCCGACACCTCTTCTGCGGCACCGTCGAGCACTTGGGCCATCGAGACCGGCTTGCGGTCCATCTCGGCCTTGCCGCTTTCGATACGGGAGAGGTTCAGCAGGTTCTCGATCAGCCGCGTCAGCCGCGTGATGCCCTCGTTGACTACTTGCAGGTCCTCGTTCACTTCCTTGCTGACGTCGCCGCAGTACCCGTCAAGGATGGCCGACACACCCAGCACCATCGCGTGAATGGGCGTTCGCAGCTCGTGGGAAGCGACCGTTACGAACTCCGACTTCATCCGGTCCACTTCGCCGAGATGGCTGGCCATCTTGTTGAATGCATCAGCTAGGTCCTTGACCTCATCCCGAGAGTTGACTTCGACGTGTTGCTCCAGATCGCCGCCGGCCATGTCGGTGGCGGCCTTGCTGAGTTGCTTGAGCGGCTTCGTGATGCCCAGCGAAAGCAGCACGGCCACCAGGCAGACCACAACGAGCGATGCGGAAACCAGCACGGTGAGCAGTCGTGAGTTCTTCCGCGAGATTCCCGTCATGAGCTCTTTGTTGCTGGCAACTGATTCGCTGATCACGTCTCGCTGGTGGGCGATGTTCTCGCCAATGTACTGCTTCGTGAGAAGTGCGTCCTTGTGGAAATCATCCACGTTGGCCCCAATGGTGACATAGCCGAACCCCCGCTGGGAGCTGTAGTTCGTCCCGGTTCGATAGGGGATAGTGGCCACCGTGGTAAGCTTGTATAGGCCGCTCCAGAGAATCTGGAACGATCCGTTCCCGCCTTCTTCCGTGATGTTCTTCCACCCCTGGCACTGTGGCGCGAAATCGAGCACCCTGCCGTCCAGGGGAACCCTGCCGGCCTTGAGTTGCTCCAGCTTGCGAGAACTCGTCCACCCCGACACCGCTTCGCCCGTGTCCTTCTCATAGCCACACTGGAAGTAGTGCCGCGGGTGGGCGACGGCACGATGGTTGTTGTCCCAGATGAATGCGTAATTGCCGCTGCCCGGGTCGTGGAGTTCCGTGAATCGTTCCGGCGTGGGGTGAATGTGCTCGACAAGTTCCTGGACGTGCCGGTGGTCCAGAGCAGCCGTGACGTAGCACACTTTCTTGCCGTGCTCGTGGATCGGAATCACCCACCGTATGATGCCCTCCGACCGAGTTCCCAGCGGATTCTCGCGGCCAGCGTAGGCAAGTTCCCGCGGGTCCTTATCCGGATGCTGGTCCGGATTGAAGACACCGGGCTTGCCGCCCCAGAATGGTTCATACGTAGCCACCACCGGTGACACGTAGAGTTCGCCTTCCTTCAGCGACTGGGCGTGTTCGAAGTAGGTCTCCGCGTAGCAGAACGTGCTCGATATGTTGCTGATATCTCGAAGGTCGTCGCTGACACCCTTACCGTTGACCTTGAGCAGCTCCATCCCGTCCAGGTCGTAGACCGTCAGTTCTTTGAAGAGTGGCCGCCACTCCGTCGTGTAGGGCAGCGGGGCATTGTAATGCCACGCCTTCTTGTTGGCCTCAAGTTTGTAATCCCGGTATTGCTGCTCGGGCCACGCCACCTTGGGCGTCCATTGGACGGTTTTGCTATCCCAGAGCCACTCGGAAGGGACGACAACCTGTCGCTTGTGGCTATTGTAGAAGGCCTCGTACTGTGTGCTCTCTCGTGGTACAAGTGCGAGCGCTTCGACCGCGTCGTCGATGCCGTACAGAAAGCCTGCGATGCGATTGGCAAGGTCGATCGTGCGGGTCTCGATATTCTCCGTACTCTTCGCGTCCAGGCTTTCGACGCTGTGTTGGGTGATCGACTGTCCCACCGCCTCCGTCGGGGCGAGCAGAGACGCGCCCATGACTTCCATGTTGTCCAGGGCGGTCGAGCTGAGTTGCCGCACACTCTGAACGGCAAAAACCCCGGCGAGCACGAGGGGAACGATCGAAAGACAAAGAAAGCTGAACAGGATCTTGTGCAGAATCCCGAGTCGCATCCTCGGTTTTTGTGCCCCGAGGGATTCCGCGTTCTCGCTTCGCATATGACACCTCCGCGTTTGGTTCACTCACCACTCCGAGGCGGCATGATTCCGCCCATCCGCCCCGTGGGCCTATTCCTGTGCGACGCCTTTGATCAGTGTCCTCGCTGCTTTGACAGACAACGGGTCACGTACCGCTTGGGCACGCCGACTCGTGCCGCCACAATGGACAGACGCCATCGACCCGACTCATCTGTGGCGTGTATCGACCAAACCTGGAGAGGTGGTGAGACAGTTGTCCATCCCGAAAACATTGTTCGGTGACTCTGAAGCGAGATCGCTGGGCGAATGGCGCCTCTTGACACCGTTCGGGAAAGTGTCAAAAACGGGGCCCAAAACGCGGTGGCACATGTTTCGACATCAGACCGATACGCACCTACCTGGAATCTCTGTAGGCTACGTATTAACAACGAGTTATCGGAAACGCAGCTGGCACGCGGAAGAATGAATGGCAAGCGCTGGAAGAATTAATGGGAATGAGACGAGTTCGGCTGGGCGGTTTCATTCGGGTGACACCGTCGAATGACTGGAAACTGTGCGTGGGAGGGCATCATCGAGTACTGGTATCATTTGGGTGCCACGGGCGGCTTGTCCGCCCGTGCCGGCACTGGCAGCAAGCTGCCAGTGGCACCCCTCTACGAAACGATACCAGTACCCATCATCGAAGGGGGAAGGGGCAGGTCAGTCGTGGTCGCCCACCCGTGAGCCTGACGGTAGCGATTGGCGATTGGCCATTCGCAAGCTCAACACCACAGCGCTCGGTGCACGACTATTCTGCCTGCTCCAAAAAACACCACCTGGTAGATCACCGATTCCCGTGAGTATGGAGCATACGCACGGGCCGCGGAGCACACCAACCAGCACATGACCGCCGCCACTTTCAGAGTCATTCCGCTTCGCATGATGTGTCTCCTCCTCGTGATGTGTCCGCGTAGCCCCCCTACTCGTCGTCATCGTCCTCATGATGTCGGTATCGCGTTCCTGGGGCTACGGGCCATTCCGGAGCGACCTTTCGGCCCTTTGGGTTGTTCATCAACGCAGACCCGACGGCAATTCCGGCAAGAATGATTCCAACACGAAGATGATCGCCTTGTACGTGCTGCTTCGTTTCGTTCCCTCGCGATCTTCTCGTTGGACGCGATCCTGTCCGCCGTGATCTTCTCGTTGGACCGTCTATCGTCCTTCGCTATCTTCTCATTAGGATCTCTGTCGGCCACCGCCATCCGTGCTTCATGTAGTATCCGTTCCCTTGCCAACGCCAACTTGTCTTCGTCGCCAACGGCTAACGCGGGCACAACAACATCCGACTATGCCTGATAGACTTGGAAATGAAAGTGGCAGTAGCTGCATAGTGTCGGGAATGATGCCCCAGCCCCCAGGATGAACGCCGAATCGGGCTCTTTTCGATCCAAACCACCAAGCAGAACACCAAGCCACTCAGCATGATCGTCGTAACTGCCTGTTGTTTCTCGGGATGTGTTGGTAGAGCAACGGCTTTTTGGGCCGTGGGTCCAGGGTTCGAGCCCCTGCACTCCCAGTCCTTTCTTCTTGTTGTCATGTTGTGCCAATCTGATCTCTTCAGACCACTCGGCAACATCCCTCTTATTGAAGTTTGCATGGCCACAGAACCATTAGACCTCCATCAGGAACCCATGGATTGCGATCCATGGGCTTGCTGCGTGTTTCATTCGCCATCCCAAGTTCAATAGGTTGCTCAAAACGCTGGGTGGAACCGGATCAAACCGATGCGTTTGGAGGCGAGGTGATTAAGGAGGTCGCCGAGCGGCGCCGTCCTTCCGCCAACTCGATCGCGAGACGGATGGCAGCCTTCATTGATCCCGGGTCGGCTGCGTTCTTTCCCGCGATGTCGTAGGCTGTGCCGTGATCCACACTCGTGCGAATGATTGGCAGACCGAGTGTCACATTGACAGCACGGTCGAAAGCGAGCAGCTTGACCGGAATGAGCGCCTGGTCGTGATACATGGCGATGACGCCGTCAAACTCGCCTTGAGCCGCCCGCCAGAACAACGTGTCGGCGGGGAAGGGCCCCACGGCCTCGATGTGAGCGTTGCGCGCCATTTCGATCGCCGGCTCGATCACACGCGTCTCTTCATCGCCGAAGCGACCGTTTTCGCCCGCGTGTGGGTTCAAACCCGCCACGGCGATCCGGGGACGCCGTATGCCGAACCAATCTCGCAATGCTTTGTGCAGTAGATCGATCGGTTGGAAGACGAGTCCGATCGTGAAGGCGTGTCGCAGGTCAAACAAGGCAGTGTGAATGCTGGCGAGCGCCACGCGGAGTGGACCGCCGGTGAACATCATCGTCACCCGACTGGTCTTGCAGCGATCCGCTAATAGTTCCGTGTGGCCTGCGTAACGGTAGCCCGCCAATCCCCAGGCGGTTTTGTCAATCGGACCGGTGACGATCGCGTCGATCCTGTCCAGTTGTGCGGCTGTGATGGCTTCCTCGAGGAATCGCATCGACGCGCGGCCGGCTTCCGCTGTGGGTTTCCGCCTCAGGCGACCACCGATAGGACAATCGTCGAAATCAGCGATGACCACACCCTGTGTTGAAGAAGTCGCGTCCGCAAGTGGCACACGCTTCCAAAAGGGCATCAGTTCGGCAAGATCAGAGGCATACGCGATGTGTTCATGCAAACCGTAAATGATGAAGTTCGCCCGCTCGCGGAGGGAGTGGTCAGCCAGGGCCTTGATCGCGACTTCGGGGCCGATCCCCGCCGGATCCCCCATGGTAATCCCGATCGTGGGGAGTGCATGCGGGTTGTCTTCTACCGGTCGCACGTTCATCTCCTAACGCCTCCACTAGAGCAGTTAACGATTGAGTGTGGCACCGGCGTCTCGCCGGTGGAAGCCAGGAGGCCAAGTGCCGTTGCCTCACCGGCGAGACGCCGGTGCCACATATCAACGTGAAACACTATCAGGCGTTCTCTGAAGCAGCGTCGCGTCATCTCCATGCGTTGGACGTCTATCCGAGCCCCGATCGCAAGCAAGTGAGTCCGAATACTAACGGTCTGTCCGCGAAGACCCCGCGCTGGCGCTTGGGGCTTGGATCAGCGACGCCAGCACCAAAGCCGGTGAACCCACCGCCGGGGCAGCGATGCTACAGGTAGTGTCGCTCCTCCGGCGATTCGAGCTCGCAGGCCCTCCGCGAATCCACACTAGGTGAATCCGTGTTCCCTCAATAAGTCGATCATGCCGCCGGGCCGGCCAGTTCCTCCACCGGAGCCACTGAGCAACCCAAGGTATTGTATGACTGTTCGGGAGATGATGTCCGTTTCAATGTTCACGTTTGAGCCGAGGCGCTTCTCCCCCAAGGTGGTGTGCGCCAAGGTCGTTGGGATCAGTGCGACGCCGAATCGGTCGTCGCGCGCCTCGGTGATGGTAAGTGATATCCCGTTTATTGCCACGGAACCCTTGGAAATCAGCATCGGCCTTGTTGCCGCGTCCACCGAAAACCACCAAACCGACTCGCCCGCCGCATCATCGATACCCACGACGGTGGAGATCGCGTCGATGTGTCCCTGAACAAAATGTCCGTCGATCGGGTCACCGGCACAGAGGGCTTTCTGAAGGTTGACACGGTCGCCGGGCCGCATTGTTCCCAACGTCGTGCGTCTTAACGTTTCAGCAACAACGTCAAACCGCGCGTCGCGGTCATCGGCATCGATCAGAGTCAGACAGGCGCCGTCGACGGCCACACTTGCCCCCGGTTTGACGCCGGTCCAATACCCCGGCGCACGGACGGCGAGCCGGCTCCCTCCCGCCACGCTCTCGCACGAACGGATCTCCCCCACGGCGTCGATGATGCCACTAAACATGGTTGCGTATCCGGTAGTTGGCCAGGACAACAGTGCGTATTGTACGCAGTTTAATGCAATGCGCAACTCGCAACCCTTCGTCGAGAAGGAAAACAGAAGTTCGGAGGTTTTGCTCCGAGTATGTGAACCACCCGCGCGTTCCGCAGTCATGCGGCAATCGCTCGCAATTCTTGTGCCGAAAACAATCAATGAAGGCTTTTTTTCCGGATCATCCTGTATAATTGGATTCACCGAGGGCGCGTGCCACCCGAAATACCAGATGGCTGGATTGGCGTAACTTCGGTTTGGACAGTCAGTTATAGGAGCATTGATGTCTCAGTATCTCTCCATGTTGCCCTCACAGCAGATGAGGCTTGAGCAGCGTCTTACCCCGCAGCTCATCCAGGCAATGGAGATACTGCAATTGCCCTTGCTGGCGTTGGAGGCCCGGGTCCGCGAGGAGCTGGAATCGAACCCGGTGCTGGAGGAGGCCGAGACGGTCCCGCAGCCGGAAGAAGGCCCACCGAAGGAGGACCTTCCCGCGACGGAGGCAAACGATGCGGAGGCGGACAGTTTCGACCGTCTCGATGCGATGGCACGGGAGCTGGAGTTCGATCCGGGCGATCTGGCCTACGGGCGAACCAGCGGGGCCTCTCCTGGTGATCGCGACGCCAAGATGGACGCGATGGCGAACACGGCGTCGCGTGGAGAAGGCCTGAAAGAGCAACTCCTCCACCAATGGAGCCTTGTGGAGGCTGACGAGGCGACAAAGCGAGCGGGCGAAGTGCTCATCGACTGGACGGATGAGGATGGCTATTTGCGAACGGAATTGGAGCATCATCCCCGCCGGGATGATGGCAATACGCATGAGGCCACTCCGCTGATCGTACGACGAACTCCGGAAGAGACCGACGCGCTGATGGATGAAATCAGCATGTCGCAGACTCCGCCGATCGATCGCGATGTACTGGATGAGGCGTTGGATTTGGCCCAAACCCTGGAGCCCACGGGCGTCTGCGCGAGAGACCTCACGGAGTGCCTGCTCATCCAACTCGATGGCAGGGAGGACCGCGATCCGCTTCAAGTTGAGCTGATTCGCGAGCACCTGACCGACCTCGCGAAAAACCGCTTCCCGGCGGTGGCGAAAGCAACGGGACGGAGTATCGAGGAGATTCAAGCGGCGTTGAAGGTGATCGGCAAGCTCAACCACCATCCAGGCTTGCTGGTTGAGCCGAACGATGTTCCCATGATCTCCCCGGACATCCTTGTGGACTACGCGGAGGATGGCGACGGCTACACTGTCCGTCTGGCGCGTGGAAGTAGTCCGCGATTGCGAATTTCCCCGAGGTATCGTCAGATGCTTCGTGACAAGTCGGGCGAGAAGCAAGCCCGCGACTTTGTTCGGCAGCGTATTGAAGCGGCGAGCGCGATCATTGACGCGATCCAGTATCGGCGTGAGCGGTTGTTGGAGCTTGCCAAGGTCGTCGTGGATCGTCAGCGCGAGTTCTTCGATTCCGGGCCACAGTTCATCAAGGTCTTGCGGATGCGCGACCTGGCTGGCGAATTCGAGTGTGACCCCTCGACCATTAGCCGCACTGTGGATGGCAAGTATCTCCAGTGTCCGCGCGGTATCTACCCGTTGCGGATGTTCTTTACCGGTGGCACGTCGGACAGTTCTGGTGAGAGTGTCAGTTGGGACAGCCTCAAGGCGAAGGTCAAGGAGATCATCGACAACGAGGACAAACAGAAACCCTTGTCTGACGACCAAATCGTGAAGCAACTGGTGGAGAGCAGCGTACCGATTGCCCGGCGAACGGTCGCGAAGTACCGTGCCCAATTGGGTATTCCCTCAGCCCGACATCGCCGGGTGTATTGAGGCTGCGCAAGGCCCCCACGATCTCCACCTTCAAAAAACAACCGCCTATCGCTGGGCCGAGAACGGGTTTTCGGCAAAGCGTTTTTCTTTTGCTGCGATTTGATCTTGGTCTCGCTGGTGTCTAGGCTCTTCAACGATGATGCGCTACTTGGCCATTGTGATATTGCCGCTGATTCTCATTGGGGGCTGTGCGCGAAAGGCGCGGGTTCGCGACTTGGCGACCCTGCAAACCACGCCGCTTTATCGATTCAACGAACGCGAAGTTGACCAATATCTGCAATGGCTATCCACACAACCGCTCACCCTTCAACAGCGCGTCGTGCAACTGGCTCGGAAGAATATCGACCTGCCGTACAGGCTCTTCCTGTTGGGCGAGCATCCGTTTGAACTGCATGATTCGGGTCCGTTGTACTGTCTGGCAGCGGGCGACTGTGTGACCTTTGTGGAACAGACGTATGCGATGACGCTATCGCATGATTGGGCGTCCTTCTTTCGCACCTTACAGCGGATTCGATACAAGAACGGCGAGATCAGGATATTGACGCGCAACCACTTCGTCGAGGCGGATTGGAATGTGAATAACGCCTGGTTGTTTGAAGATGTGACAGCGCCACTCGCGGGCGTCCTGGCGAGGCCGATGCGCGTTCGGACGGATCGGGCGAAGTTCTTCTCGCGATTTGGCTTGGGCGAGGACCTTCCCGTTGAAGAGATTGAGACGGTCTTCATTCCCAAGACTTGCTTGGCAGAGGTGTCGGACAAGCTCCGAGACGGGGATGTGGTGGAAATGGTGCGTGAGAGTGAACTAGGAGGCTATGTGGGCCATATGGGATTGCTTGCACACAACGAGTCGGGCAACGTGACGATCCTACATGCGACCAAGCCGCGAGCACGCGAGGAGCCGTTGACATCGTACCTGTCACTACACGAGACCGTGGCAGGCATCAAGGTGCTTCGCATGGTTCAAGCGCCACCGCAATCAGGAACGCCCGGCCCTGGATTGGGGGTGGTCTTGCAGCTTGAGAGAACGCATTCACCCGGGGGAAAGAACCGGTTTGGGACAAGCCGGCTCACTGGGACAAACGGCTCGCTGGGCCGGAGGCGCCCGCCTAAGGGTTCCATTTGGGAATAAGGACCGGACACGATGCTCGTAGGAATCATGTCTGACAGCCACGGCGATGCCCTCGCGACGCGTCAGGCCGTGGAGTTACTGCGGCGTCATCGCGTGGAGAAAATCTTCCACTGTGGCGATATCTGCGAGAGCAGCGTGCTCGATGCGCTGGCGGGTTGCGATTGCGCGTTCGTTTGGGGAAACTGCGACCGTCCATCGCCCCTGCTCCGCGACTATGTCGCCACGCTGGGTCTTCCCTGGCCCGAGCCGCCTGTTCGTCTGTCGCTCGACGGCAAGCGAATCGCCCTGTATCACGGCCACGAAAGCGACTTCGACTCCGCCGCGCATGAGCTTGGGTTGGATTACCTCTTCTTCGGCCACGCCCACGCGCTCATCGACTGTCGGGTCAACGCGTGCCGACTCATCAACCCCGGCGCGCTGAGCCGCGTCGCCGTCAAGACAGTCGCGCTGCTCGACCTGACAACAGACGACCTCCGCTTCCTCCGCCTCGACGGTGCGGGCGAGGTTCACCCTAAGCAGAGGTGACTGTTGGGGTCGGGCGTTGAATCCACCCGGTCCTCCATGTCCGACACGCGGAACAATTCTCGTTTTCTTCTCGCGTGGAATGGTGTTCCGAAGCGACCGGTTTCACAGTCGGCCCTTGCATGCCACTTGAGCTTCTCTTCGACTTCGAAGGGGGAGCAACGCTATTCTTGTAACGCTATTGTTTCGGTTGTGACGTCGTTGGCAAACATACCTGCTCACGTCGCTACGCGGTCTGCTTGCGAATGATCATGTCGAAGTTTCGCACCATGGAGCGGTGCAGGGCGAGGCCGATCAGGCCGTAGATCGCCGCGGAGCAGAAGGACGCGATGAAGGCGATGATACGGCAGGTCATCAGGTCTGAGCCTGAGAGTGCGGTTGCGCCGACGTCGCGGACGGCGGTGGCGGGATCGATGATGACGTAGATGGCAGTGAACGGCGTGAGCGGCATGAACGCGGCGGTGAGCACGGTGCTGTCGCCGCTGCCTCGGACGGCGAATGCGCAGCCGGTTGTCAGCGTGAAGACGGCGATGACAATGCCCATGCTGGTGAAAACCGCTTTCAATGTCTTCTTACTTTTGATCGACGACTGCAAGCCGAGCATGCATGCGAAAGCGGTGAAGCAAACGAGCAAAATGGGGAGCGTGATGAGTACCTCCCAGTTGACAACCGGTCCGCCGCCTTTGGCGTCGAACATCCGTCCGGTGATGAGGTCGAAGAGGATGAAAAAAACGACCGTAACATAGGGGACGACGAGCATCGGGCCGGCGGAGACGATGAGCCCCCAGATCTTGCCTCGGATGATGGCGCTGCTGGTGAGCGGTGTGGCCAAAATCAGTTCGATCGTGTTGGACTCTTTCTCTCGCGTCATGGAGGTGGCCGCGGTCGTCGTCGCGATGAACAGGGCGATGATCAACTCGGTGACGATGATGCCGTAGAGCCACAGACGCGTGATCGCGGGAGTGAGCGAGTTTCCGCCGTAGTACACGAGTAGCGCCAGCGCGACCACCAGCCCGAGCCCCAACATACCGTATCGCGAGAGCTGGCCTCCGCCGGCAGATGCGCCGGTGACAGCTTCGCGCCAGGCGATGGGGTTGCGCCGGACATTGCGTGGTTTGCGTGTCCGCTGGTCGACCTGCGACGAGGATTTCGCGCGGCCCAGGAGTCGCGAAAAGAAAGTGACTTCACCCTCCTTTTCACCGCGCCGCACGAAGAACAAGCTGAACAGGATGAGCAGCAGCGACACCAGGACGGTCATGAACACGTAACTGTACTGCGGGTATGCGAGGAGGTAATTGCCAGGGAAGCCTCGATCCGCCACGGCGCCAAAGACGGGCGCGGGCGTTTCGCCCAAAACGACCCAGAGCGCGAGGAAGGGGTGAAATGCCGCGAGCCAGCTCATCCGCGCACCGCCCCCGGGCGGATACGGCGCTTCGGCGGGGATCGCGCCTGCCCACGAGGAAAGGCTGTAAACGACTATCAGGAACGTTGCGATCGCCAGATAGAATGAGAAGATCGTTCGGCCAGTGCCGACTCTGATGACGCTGATTGTAATCGCGAGTGTGCCTGTCAGCAGGGCGGTACTTGCGGCTATCACGACGGAGAGCAGGATTTTGTCGCCGGTCACGCCGCCGTAGACCATCATGATGCAGAACAACGGGATGCCGGCAATCAGCAGGACAAACACGAAGAACAGCCGGCTGAGCAGCGAGCCAAGCACGATCTGGCCGTTTGTCAGCGGCGTCGAGAGGAGGATGCTGTAAGTCTGGGAATCCTTCTCCTGGGTAATCGCGGCGGCGGTGAACAACGGCGCGAGGATGCAGGCCGCGCCGAGTTGAATGATCGAGAGGTACTTGAAGACGAGGGTCGCACTCTTGGCGAGGTCGGCCAGGGATGCGGAGCCGCCGGCGTTCGTGGATTGCAGCCAGATGACGCCGATGACGACCGCGACGGCTATGACGGCCAGATAACCGGCGCGAATCCAGAGGTGTTGCGCGCGGCGTCCGCCCGCCTGGACGACGCGGACGAGAATCGGGTTGGCCGGCACGAGCCGCCAAAACCAGAGACCCAAATCATGAAGGACTGCTTGCACGCGTTGTTTCCTTAATCGCCGGAGTCTCGCTACTCGATCGGCAGTCGGTCCAGCCCCTTGTCGGCAAGTACCTTTCGTACGCTTTCCATTGCCTTGGCGCGTTGTGTGGAATTCGGAATGGCGGAGAGCCTGCGTTTGAGTTCCAACTCCAGATCGTCCAGCGGTTTCTTGAGCTTTTCGAATTCCGATTCGAGCATGAACATCCAAGGACCTCGGCTAAACATCTGGCCGCCCGCTCGCCAGGAAAGACGTTGTGCTATGCGGTTGTCCGTCACCTTTGCATTCCATTCGGGCGTCTTGATCGCTGCTGCCCGTTCGAGGCATTCCTCGAGAATCGCATTGACGGCGTTTGTCTGAGCTTCGTCCAGGTCGTAGAATTCGATCGCGAATTCCACGTAGCGTCCCCATCGCTCCTCGACGTTGAACTGCCACTCCATCCATTGTTTCACGCCTTGCCGGGCCTGCCGATGCTCCGGGCTTTCGTCGGGATCACTCGGCTGACTCGCGGCGGCGGGGTCCTTGTCTGCGGGATCGTAGAAGGGATTGGCGCCGTCGCCGACTTTGCCCTCCTCCCAACGTTTCATCCGATCTTCGAAGACAATGAGGCCGGCTGTGGCCGCGGCGACGTCACCGGTGAATTTCAATCGCTGTTTGATCGTCAGTTCCGCGCTGATCTCGCCGGAGGTGTCGGCGAAAAATTTCTTGAGGGCGGGAAAGATCGGCTTCGCCAGCTTGGCGAAATCCATGGCGGCATCCTTGGGAAACTGGCCGTCATTCTCGATCATCACTTCCATCATTGTTTCGATGATGTCGCGGCCGGTCTCGGAATTTTCGGTGACTACTCTCATCATGCGTTTGGCGAGAATGCCCCGGATGCTCTCGACCTGTTCATCATTCAAGTTATAACGCCCCTTCATCCCCTTGGCGAATTGCTTGCTCATCGCCTTAGCCATACCCGGGGTGAAACGAACGCCCAGTTCCGTGGGCTTCATCTCGAAGCCCGACGCCTTGGTCTTCTTCTCGTCTTGACTCGCACTCTCGGCCGCTTCAGTGGGATCATCCTCATCAGCCAAGACTGTGGGCGCAGCGACCGCGACGCATAGACAACACACGGCGACCGAGAACCAAACGGGATAGAACTTGGCGATTCTTATCATCACGATGCCTTTCGCATTGCAGCCCTATGGTCGGGCTTGTCATTGAGCAAGCGTTTTAAAATTCCTGTGGTCCGGCGTCTCGCCGGTGAAATCACAGGCGGGACGCCTGTGCCACAATTCGGTTTCGGCCGAAATCGTTCCCCCGATCCCTTGATCCCTCGATCCCTCGATCCCTTTTCCCCTGGCCCCTCGGTCCCTTTGCACCGCACTTTCACTGCACTATGCCTTTGGTGAACCGCATAAACGCTGTCTCCAAGTTAACCTGTTCCTCCTTGATCTCACGCAGCGGAATGCGTGCCTGCAACAGGGCCAAGGCGAGGAACGAAAAATCCCGAGGCTGGCTGGTTAGCGAGACGAGTAGTCGCCCGTCCTCGACGGTGACCTCCTCGACAGGCACGAGTTTGTCGAGGACGATCGCTGCCTGCTCCTGTTGCGCGGCCACTTTGATCTCGACGCGTGAGCCCGCCCTGGTGCGACTGACGATTTCGTCGAGCGAGCCTTTGAACAATAGTTCGCCGCGTTCGATGATCCCGATCGTTGAACACAGCTCGGCCAGTTCATGCAGGATGTGCGAGCTGATGACGATCGTCTTTCCCATCCGATGCAGCTCTTTGAGAAGTTCACGGATTTCGATTCTCGCACGCGGGTCGAGGCCGCTGGCGGGCTCGTCGAGGAACAGCACCTTCGGATCGTGCAACAAGACGCGGGCAATACTCAGTCTCTGTTTCATGCCGCGAGAGAGTGTGTCGACGAAGGCGTCCCGCTTGTAGGCGAGGTCGGTCAGTTCGAGCACGTCGCCGACGACGCGGCGGCGCTGATCGCCGTGGATGTTGTAGGCTGCGGCGAAGAACTCGAGGTATTCCTGGACCACCATGTCCTCATACGCGCCGAAGAAATCGGGAACGTAGCCGATCAAGGGGCGTATGACCCTTGACTCGTAGCCGACTGTGTGGCCGCACACCTTCGCCTCTCCCCAGGTGGGCTGCAAGAGTGTGGCGAGGATGCGAATGGTCGTGGTCTTGCCTGCGCCGTTGGGACCGATGTACCCGAAGCACTCACCCTCATCGATGTTGAGATTGAGGCCGCTGAGTGCCACGAGTTTGCCGTAGCGTTTCGTCAGGTTGATTGTCTGGATGATCATGATGTTTCAAAGATGTTGAAGGGTCAGAGGGCGGCGTGTCACGATAGCCGTCCACGGCTGTTCATCCTTCAGCATTCCTCCCTCATATTCGTCACCTGCATCATGCCCGTCCGGCACGGGGGTCGGACGCGACTTATCGTTCCTTGTCCAGCTCGACGGGAACCACAAACCGATACAGTGTACGCGATTTGTCAGGTTCGAGGTCAGAGCGATTGGCCTGCAAATGGATCGGTGAAGGTTCCTCGGAATACCCGATCAAGATTGCCGTTCGGTTCGTGAGTTGATGGGTGCAGCTCCAGGTACGGCCGTGCGAACGCCGAAAGCCCAGGGGCTTGTCCGGGTCTGTCCGCATGAGGTCGTACACGGAAAGCAACAACAATGGCAGGTGCTCTTGATCCACACGAAGTGGCTTCCGTTGCGGGGTGAGGTTGTTCCCGGTCGCCGCTCCCCGGCCAATCTCGTTTCGCCATTGGGTAATCGTGTCTCTCAACAGAGGCAGCGTCTTGAGGCGCTCGGCTGAACCGGCGGCATTCCCTCCGCGTTCGAAATAGAGCAATCGATTGATCGTCTCGCCGTCGAGTTGTGAGCCTGGGCCGGAAGCGGGAATGTCCCCGATGCGGAAACAGTTGACGAGAAACGGCTCCGTGGCGATGTCCTGTTTCGTCGTGAGAAGATAGCAATCCTTCAAGGTGCATCCGACGTTGTTTCGGATGTAGCTCCCTTCGCCGAACTCGTTCTTACGACCCGCGACGAGTTTCGCGTCCAGCATCCCGCCCAACGGACCGTGCCAGGAACCCATGAACTCCTTGAGGGTGGCGCGAATCTTGACGTCGGCAAGTTCGGCCCCGGCCAACACGCATTGGTAACTCGCCGGAGCGACATATTGTGACTTTCGGGCAAAAGGCCCGGTCGCCTCGGGCATCGGCCGCAAAGGGCCGATGGTGCGCGAGCCCGTGTCCTCTTTGTATCCTGCCCGCAGGTGAAGATCGAATCTTGAATGCTTGGGTGTCTTGATACCGAAGAGGCTTGAGGCATATGCATAATCAGTTCCGGCCTGACAATCCACAATCGCCACTTGTCGAAGCTTCGTCGTAAAACCACGGAGCATCCAGACCATGCCCGTGCCAATGACGCTTCCGACGATACTCACCATCGCGAAGGCGATCCAGCAATGGTGCTGCCACCCGCGGCGCTTCAGGTATAAGTAGCTGCCGCCTGACGCGATGATCGAATAGGCAATCGCAAAAATGATCGCGAAGATCACATAAACCGCCGAGAACTCACTGAACGCCACTGTCCCCCGAACATCTTGGAAAAGATCAATGGGTTCCTGCATTAACGTTCCCTGCCCGACCTGAACCTCTTTGGCGAGCCCGAGGAAGTTCCGACCGACAATCCGCTCGGACGCGTACTCGAGAAATCGTTTTTCAGGCCCGGTCGGTTCAGTTTCCGCCAGGGGGATCTCGCCCGTGTCGGTCAAATGTGCCGGCGGTGGGAGAAGCTGTCGCAGCGGCGCCGCGACGACGACGATAGAACCTCGCCCAAGCAGCCTCCGATAGGCAAACGGCACGTTGTCAGAGATGGCGGGAATGGGCAATGCATCCGGTCGCGGCTTCAGATTGCACACCATCAGAGAGGTCTTGCTGTAGTATCGATCGAGCCAGTTCTTGTAGGCGTCGTTGTCGACGATCGAGAGGAATCCCTGCGCTTCGTTCATCGGGCCGGCGGAAACCGCCTTGGCAGGAAGTGCATCGGCCAGCGGAGAATCCACAAACGTTTGCCAGTTCGACCCCATCGAAACGAGCAGTCGTCCGCCGGATTCCACCCAACTCAACAGTGCGCCGATCTGATCCCGGTGCAGGATCGAAGCGTCCGCATCGTCCCACACAATCGCGTCAACCGCCGCGAGCCCCTGCGCCAGGTGGGGTAACTCACGGGGTGACAGGCCGCGAACCCTCCGGCGATTGAGATGATCGTCAAACTTCAGCCGCCGATCGCTATCAAGCCAGCGGACATGCGCCAACTTGCTGGGCGTCGTCAGGTCGACAATCAGGAATTCCTCCGCGGAAATGTCGCTGAACGGATTGGATTCGAGTTCGGTAATCTCCGTCCCGGTATCGTCTCGCATCTTGACCAACCGGCCTTCATGGTCGAAGAGCCTGACTTGGACGTTCCCGGATCGTTCGTGTGGCAGGAAGTAAACCTCGTAAGGTCGCCACTCTCCGTCGGACGCGAGCGCCAACGGTAACACTGATGTGACGATGTCGCCATCGCGATCGGGCTGGTCGAGTCGCAGCTCGCCATCAAACGGCGCGCCGGCGTTATTGCGCAACTCGACTTCGACAAATGACCACTCGCCGTTCCGCACAACCGGCATGGCGCCCGCAAAGAGACCAACTCGCACGATTCGACCGTCAATCTGAGCATGGACCGGTGATGCGGCGAGCATCGCCGTCAGCGAGATGAGGGCTCCGACTCTGAATGGTGCGAGTCTCACGACGGACTCCTGAACTCATACCCAGGACGGAACCGTGGCCCGAGGTGTCGGATGATCCTCATCCGGCGGTTGAGCCTTTTGTCCCCCCAATGTTGCGCCCGCCCGTTACGCCTATTCTATCCCCCCTATTCCATCAACGCGACTCAGGAAAGGCGACAGGCAAACTTTGCCCTGATGCATTGCCCTGATGCAATGCCGCTGCTCAACAGGCGAACGCCACCAGCACACCCGAGTGCTACGGTTTCCCGCCGCACTTGCAGACCATTTCGCCACAGCCCGGGCACCCGGCGATGTATTTTTCCATGGCCTTGTTCAAATCGACGCCTTCCACGTTGGCCAGCGTGGCCACCCACGCGAGGACGTCAGCGAACTCCTGTTCTTTCTCCAGTTGAGTTCCCTCGCCAACCGCGGCCGCCAATTCGCCGACTTCCTCCATTAGCCACAAGAACGTGCCCGCGGTCCCCCGTTTACGGTCCTTCGCGGAATACATCCTCTCGATTAGTTGTTGTAACTCGCTTAAATCCATTGGGTTGTGGTCTCCGAACAGCAGTGGGTCAAACCGGCATTATACATGATGTTGGGCGTTTCTGTTCCGCTCTCACGGGTAAGCTCCGCCGCGAAACGCGGCTCCGCTAATCCATGCCACCCATGTCAACCATGCCACCTGTGCCTACCCATGCCAACCATGTCACCCATGTCAGCCGTGTCAACCCAGGCTTACCAGGCAGGGCCGCTCGCCCTGGCAATGTCGCTTGTCAGGGTATCACCTCGTGCCCGGCGGGGTCTTTGAATGGTCGCCGTTTGGCCTTCTCTTTGTACGCTTCGGACTCCTTCAGGTTCCCCATTGCCGCATACACACGACTGAGCCCCTCGAAACCATTCGCCTCATTGGGAGTTAGCCGGCACACCAGCTTATATTCCCGTTCGGCTTCGAGCAGTCGGCCTAGCAACAGGCACTCACCTCCCAGGGACGCGTGGATGTTCGGATCGTAGGGATCAGCGTCAATCGCTCGGCGATACCACCGGGCAGCCTGGTCGTGCCGTTCGTCACCCCGATGAAGTCCGGCGATCTTCACGGCCACCGCGGGTTCGTTCTCCACAAAACCGAACAGCGTCTCCAACTGATGCAGCGCGGACTGCATCTTGCCCTGGTTCAGATAGATGCTGGCCATCCGTCGATACGTGTCGGGGTCCTCGGGGAAACGGTGCTGATATCGCAACAACCACCGGGATGCCTCTTGCCAGTTCTTCCGCGATTGCTCCACGTAGCCGAGGTACTTAATCGCCGATGGATTCTCGGGGTCGATCTGGATCAACTTGCGAAGGGACGGTTCGACTTCGTCAATGAAAGCCGGCCGCAGGGAGATGTCTTTCTCGGACAACATCTTTACGATTAGCACGTGGCTGAACGCGGCTAGGACATACTTGTCGTCCCCATGGTCGGCGAGCGCTTCTCGGGCCGTCTCCTCAGCTTTTTCCAGGTTGCCTGTGCGCAACTGAGCGATCGTGAGTCGGGCCAGCAACTTCGCTTCTTCAGCTGCGTTGTCGGATGCCAAGCCGAATAGGTTATCCAACTTCTCCTCGATCTCCTCGACTGACTCGTCGGGCTCGTGCGGCAAATCCCACTGTTTGACGTGCTTCGTCGCCCAGGCCTTGAAGTCGCGATCGAACGCTTCGCACTCGATTTTCAGGACTTGCCGGACGGCTTCGGGCTGCGTTTTGCGATTGCGAAATGCCGTGAGCAGATCGGTAATTGCTTGCGGCCCCCATCGCTCGGTGATGTATTCGACCATCCACTCGCTTTGTGCGTAAGCCTGGCCGCGATCCGTCGCGCGTTTCGGCCGAATGAAGCCCCAATCGATCTTGTCAAGCGTGAAGAGTCTGTCTTCGATGGCAGCATCACTGAGCAGCTTCTTGTTGCCCCATGATCGTGGCGAGCCTTCCTGTGATACGGCGAGTCCTTCTGTAAACCAGTGCGGGATTCGATTCTCCGTCGCGGCCAACGTCACCGTGTGCGCAAACTCGTGACGGAGCACAGACGCCCAATTGAATCGGCCGAACACCGATGCGTCTTGACGGGGCGCGGACATGGCGATTACCCGACCGGTACACGCGCCGATGGTCCCGATGAAGGGCCGACCGGCCGTCCTCATGCTGAAACTCAGGTGTTCGGGAAAGACTTCGATGATCGTTTTGTTGGCTGGTTCCGTGCCGTAATCCCGGCAGACTTCGGGGTACATCTTCTCAAGTGCCTCTGCGAAATAGGCCTCGATAACGCCGTCCCGGCGTTCGTCGAACTTGATCACAAAGTGGCGCGTCTCGATCCGCCGGAACTTGTCCAACTCGTCCAACAAGTCCAGGATGCCGTGTGTTCGGTAATCGAAGCTGTCGATCTCGAAGGAAGCCTCAAGCGACTGCCTCGCTTGCGTCTCTTCGCCTGTTTCCATGTAGGCCAAGCCAAGCTCGGTCCTCGGCTCGGGCCAGAAGGGTGCAAACTCGATCGCCTTGAGTAAGTGGTGCTCGGCGTCGTCGTATTGTCTGCCTGCCGAAAGCCAGACGCCCAACACATGGTGGAACTCCGCCGGGTGCGGGTTGATCCTTTCCACGCGGCGCTGCAAGGCCTGGGCCGCTGTCAGGTTTCCCAGGCGAAGCTGTGCGGCGGCCAATAGGCTGAGTGCTTTGATGGAATTCGGATTTGTTTCAAGCGCCTGTCGTGCCGCGGTCGCTGCGTCCTCGAACCGCCGCTCGATCATTCGGGTGGACCCGAGCAACACGCGAGCGGTCACGCTCCTTGGGTTGATCTCCAGTGCCGCCTCAGCGAACGCTTCGGTTTTCTCGAATTCCCATTCCGCAATCGCGGCGATCCCCAGGCCGATGTGCGCTGCCGCGACTTTGGGGTTTTGCGCGATGATCTTCTCGAAATCGTCGCACGCATCGGCGAGATTGTGTTTTTCGAGCAATAGCTCGGCCGCCGCAAGTCGCCCCGGCCAATAGAGTGGGTCCACGATGTCGAAGGCTTCTTGATAGATCTCACGCAAAACGTGCCGCGTTCGCTGCACCATGTTCGAGTGGCGACGCAACACGGACGCGCGATAGAAACCTGTGCCAAGATCGGTGAGTTCCTCCGGCGTGTCAGGCAGGGGGCCGTTGATCGCGACGTCCTCGAAGAACACGTAAACCTCCAGGGCCTCCGCGTATCTCCCGAGCATTTCGAAGATTTCGCCAAGCTGCCGTCTTGCGCGAAAGTGGTCCGGGTCGATCTCAATCGCACGGCGATTGTGCCAAACTGCCTCGTCATACGCGCCCGTCTCCACCAGAATCGCGGCCATGCGCGCGTGCCAGTCGGCCGAGGCGCGGCCCATCTTTTCGATTGAACGAAGACGTTCGATTCCCGCCTTGTAGTCGCCGATTTGAAGATCAATCTCCGCACGCCCGCAAGCAGCGCGGACCTTGCTGCCAGCGTTGCGGCCGAGTGCCTCGTACATCTCGATAGCTTCTTCATACGTTCCACTGAGGAAACATGCGCGTGCGTTTTCGAAGGATGGTACCGCGGGCGCGCTGGCAGGGACGCTCGTGGGCTTGGCCGCGGGCCTGCCTGTGGGTCTGCTCGTGGGCCCGGAAGTCGGAACACTGGTGGGCGGGTCATCTCCAAGAACGGCCCCCGGCGAAAGCAGGGTGATCAAGGTGGGGACGAGAAAGCGCACGATGGAGTTGGTGAGCCAGGATCGCAGCGGTTGGCGATGCAAGGATGTCATGCTGCTCCCGTCTCCGCACACCCGTGCCATCCTCCTCTGTGGCCCAAGCGCGAGTGCCATGCTTTCACGCGACGCAGTCGCGGGTAAGCGTGTTGAATGTTGAGCGGACATGCCTACCCGCCCCGCTTGCGCGGGACGTGAAGACATGGCACTCGGCACGCGGCGTTCCATACCTGCTGCCAGCGCCGTCATGCGTAATTCGCGTCGACCAGTTTATCCACTTCTTCGCGCAGTGCCTTGGCGTCGGCCCGAAGTGTCGCCGTTTGTGTCGCGAGTTTGGTTCGTGTTGTTTCATCCTTGATGCCGGGCAGATTGATCATCACGTTCAGCCGCGCGCTCTCCAGCGCCGCGTGAGCCACGAACGCCGCCACGCCTGCATCTGATAGGCAATTCTTCTTCGACTTCTCCAGTCCGACCCGTGCGAGCTTCATGACATCGTAGGCCTTCGCCATGATTGCCAAGGGTGTCTCTGTTGCAAGAATTGTGGCGGCTTGCTTTTTGGCGACGTTGTCCGGCTCGGCGTCGGAGAGTTTCCAGGTGGCCATGAGGCCCTTAAAGGCTTCGATATCCTCGCCGGCGAGACTTTTCAGTCGCCACAGTAATTCGTCTGCCGCTGCGATCGTATCATGCAATGGACCAGGCTCGCCGCTCTTTTTGTCGTTAAGCCGCCCCACCATGCCGCAGAGTGACGCGGCCACGGCACCCACCACCGCGCTGGCGCTGCCGCCGCCCGGTGTGGGCGCTCGTGAGGCTAACTTGTCGAGGAACCCGTCCGCCGTGTCCGCTTCCAATATAGGCATTCCCTTCACTCCTTTGCACTCACAGCCGGCGAGCCGAGCCCTCCCCGACGCATTCACAACCACAGCCACCGGATCAAAGCAGCCAATCCGATAATCGCCGGGAGCGAAAGCAGGATTAGCATGGACGCAATCGCGTCCTTCGGCATCTCGGGGAGATAATCTCCAAGTGACCTGCCCAGTGCGAGCGTCCGGAAGAGCACGGCCTCAATCGGCTTGAGCAGGGCTATTCCGAGGCCGAAAGACAACGCGTAGTACCAGGGGATTCCAATACCGATGAACAAGTCGAAGAACGCCAGCAATACACAGACCGTACTGCCAACGACCGAAAGGATGATGCGAAGATTGCGTCTGTGCTCCGGCGCACCAAGCGATCCGTCCATGGCCGTGTCGACTGCGATGAACACCTCGCCACACTCCAGACATTCCGCCAAGACCTTCGCGTCCGAATAGACGGGTCTGTGTGTCTTCTTGTCGAGCCGGTAGATGACGGCACGAGATTTGCAGACTGGGCATTCCATGGCTTGCTGAGCCTCAGGGCGGACGACTGTTGAACGTTGCCTTCGGCGTCTCCGCACTGTTACGCAATCGACATGATAGCCCAACCCGGTCGCGCGCAACAGGCGAGGGACCGCAGCACCGCAATGCCGGCAGCCCGCCGCTGGTGGGCGGTGGGGGGATCGAACAAGGCGATCAAGGACGCGGGCTACTTCGAGAATGCACTTGCATACATTGCAAAGCAGCGGACCACGCTTCGTAAGCCTTCGTCGAATGCGGGATAACCGGGCGGGAGACCGCCCGGCTCACGGAAGCGCAACAATGCTGCTTGCTCCGAGAATGCGAATGCAGCTAAAATGCGCGCCTGGAATCACGAGAGGGAGATCGTCCCATGGCCAAGTTCAGCGTCATTGTCGTCGCCGCCGGCAGCGGCGAACGGTTCGGTGGTAACGAGAACAAGATCTTCGCCAAGCTCGACGGGCAACCACTCTTCCTTCGAGCCTTACAGCTCTTCGTCAACCGGGACGACGTCTGCCAGACGCTCCTCGTCATCGCACCGGGCGACATGGACCGGATGAAGTCCAAGTTCGGCGCGAACCTCGGTTTCATGGGCGTCAAACTCGTCGAAGGCGGGGCAGAGCGACACGAATCCGTCGCCAACGGCTTGGCCGAAGTGGCCGACGAGGCCGAGTTCGTCGCTGTTCACGATGCCGCACGGGTCTGCGTCGCGGCGGAATGGATCGACAGGATTTTCGAAGCGGCGACAAAGACCGGCGCGGCTCTGCCGGTGACCCCGGTGACCGCCACCCTCAAGCGCGTCGGCCAGGATAACCTCGTTGGTGAGACGGTATCTCGCGAGGGGCTGCACATGGCCCAGACGCCCCAGGCCTTTCGCAAGGACATCATTACGGCTGCGTACGAAGCCCTAAAGGAAGGCGGGGCGGAGCATGACCCGCCGATCACCGACGACGCCCAACTCGTTAGGGCGGCGGGACATCCCGTCACCGCGATCGAAGGGGACGCCAGGAATATCAAGATCACGACGAAGTCCGACCTCAACCTGGCCAAAGCGGTGCTGAAGGTCCTTCCACAGAAGAAAGTGGCCCAGCGTGGCGCGTTTGAAGAGGCCCAGTGGTAGTCGAACACCCTGTGAAATCTTGATGAACCACGGGTGGCGGGGCACACGGGCTTCGAGCCAGCGTGCATGATTCCTTCTCGTTCCTCGACACAAAGGCTTGACCAAAGGGGTGTAAATCGGTGCAATAGCGCTGCCTTGCGCCTGGAAGCAAGACCTGTAACAAGACACGGGTGTGGTTGCCACACGAATCAGGGATCAATCCAATGCACACCGATCGATTGCGCCAGTTGCTGATGTCCATCACTTCGTTTGCCCTGTTCGTAGCGCTTGTCGGCTGCGAGGGTGTTGATCGCAAGCATGATGCTCGTCTCGGTGTCGACATCGAGCCGCCACCGGAAGATGTCCAAGCCATCGATGAACCCGTGGAAATCGCGAACTTCCCCGATCTTGTCGAGGAAATGATGGCAACCCGGGAACGGCATCTCCAACAATTAATGGAACTAGAGCGAGCGTACATGTTGTCCGGCGATACCGTGCATGCAAACTGGGCTCGCCGCCAACGAGAACTCACCGAAAAAATCGAAGTCTATCCCTATCTGCTCGCGGGTACGCCGGAGGAAGCGCCCGAGATCATGCCGCTTGAAGCGATTCCCGAGGCGGATGGGACTTATGCCGAAGCCGTCAAACTTGTCGAAGAGGTTCGGACACTGCCGTTCGGCGGGCACCTTGAAGCGAACAAGAAGAAGGCGCAACGCGCACTCAGGCTCTTCAAGAGCATCCTGCAGGAATACCCCACGTCCGACAAAGTGGACGATTGCGCGTACTTATGTGGCGAGATCTACAAAGAGTACCTCCGCGACGACGATCCTGACAATGAACTCGCCGTGCGATATTACCAGTGGGCCTTCGCGCTCGACCCAGAAACGCCGCACCCGGCACGATTCCAGTGTGCCGTTGTGTATGATTTCCGCCGACACGATCGCGTTCGGGCGCTCGATCTCTATCATCAGGTGCTGGAAACCGACGAAAATGGCAATGAATCGAACGCCCGGTGGGCAGCAAGTCGAATCGAGCAACTCACCGACGACACTCGCAGCCACCTCAGCCCGAAGGAGCCCATCGTGACGGCCAAACCCAAGCCGGATTCGTCCGCCTCAGCGGATGACGCCCTGGAGCCCGAGCCCTTGAGCCAGTCCACCGACCCCGTGACAGAATAGATCCGTCTGTGGTCGAGCATGCAGTCTTCACTGTAGCGCGTCGCCCCCCCCCGTGGCCAACGGGGATCACTCGTTTGTTCTACCCCCACAAGGTCGAACGTTGACCGCTTGCTGACACTCGCGGCTCTGACCACCGCTGCAGAGAATGCCATCTCATGCCTAAGATGCTCTAACTCATCAAGCCGGTCGCCTCTTCGAGGCTTCGCAGGTGTGCGTCGTAATGGGTCACACCGATGGTTTCGACGATTTCTCGCACCAGCGTGTCGCCCACGAGCAAGCTCGGGGCCACAGCCCGAACGGCTGCGAGGAAGGCATCCTCCGCAGCCCGCAGTTTGGGTGTCAACATGACGAACGACATGCGCTTGTTGCGGTGGAAGACCTCGTCATTGAGTCGGTCGATGTCATAGTCCGGCAACTTACCGCCGGTCGCCAGGACCGGAACCTGGTTCGCCCCTTCCTCGACCCAAAACGTGAGGTGGGCGACCAGGTCGCGCACGTTCCACATGGTGTTTATCATCTTCAACTCGGCGGAACGATCGTCAAATTCTTCCAACAACTCACGCGTGTGGACCATTCTCTTCGTAATCCGCTGCAACAACGCGTCTTTGGCATCCACCGTTACTCTCCTTCGCCTCCAGACAAGACCGCATTAACCACCAAAGAGGGATGCGAATCCCCTCTACTTTCCGTGGACCGCCTCCACCATTGCCGCCACGCGGCGCGGGTCCACCTCGTTTTCCCACCAGCCGTCGCGTTTCAGGTAGCTGCCGACGATTAATGCGTCCGCGTGTTGTGCCAACGCGGCGACACCCTCGGGCGTGACCCCGGAGCCGACAAAAACCGCCTGATCCACAGCCCCGGCGACTTCCGCGACATCCGCCGGCCGAGTGGGCGAGCCCGTCGCGGTGCCGGTGACGACAATGCCGTCCGCGCCGAAAAAGGCGGCTGCCTTGGCTGTTTCCGCCAGATCCACGTCCGCTGTCATCGCGTGCGACGAGTGTTTCTTCTTCACGTCCGCAATGATCGCGATATCCTCCGCGCCGATCATCTTGCGATACCGCAACAACGGTCCCGCATCCGCATCCGGCATGAGCCCCTCGTCCGCTACATGTGAGAACACGAAGCCTTCGCATCGAACAAACTGACAACCTGTTGCGTGTGCGACGGCGATCGCTTCGCGATTTGCTCCGGCCAGGACTTGAACGCCCAACGGCGCCGCAACGGCATCACGCACCGCCGCGCATACGGCCGTCATGCCCGCGACGATCTCCGGCCCCACCTGCCGCTTGAGGTACGGCACGTCGTGCATGTTCTCCAGGATGATCGCATCGACACCACCGCCAGCCAGCAGGGCAGCCTCACGCTGCGCCCGTTTTGCCAACTCGCCGACGGATTCCGCCGACCGTGGCGTGCCAGGCAACGCGCCGACGTGAATCATCCCAATCAGCGCCGGCCGATCCGATTCCCCCAAGAATGCCAATCCGTTCTGACTCATCCGTGTCCTCTCACATTCTCAAACTCACCGTTCTTGCTACGGCTCTTTCGCAGCGTCGGCCCCCTGTGGGCGACGCGAGACACCTCTGTCATCTCCCGGCCGACAGGGGCGTCGGCTGCTACGGAACGTCATCGTCCACCGTTAATGACGAAGCCCTCGCTCCTCCGGCGTACCGGGTATCAGGTTATCCAACACGATGCCGAGAATCGCCGCCACCCCCATGCCCGTCGAGCCAATCGAACCCAACAGCGAGGTCACGCCCAAGGGTAGATTCTCTTTTATCTCCACCCAACCGGGAGCATAGGTCGACAGCCCGCCGAAGTACGCAGGCACGCTCAGCCCCATGAACAGGCTGAAGCCTGCGATGAACAGGTTTCGGTCGCTGGTGAGGTCCGCTTTAGCGAGTTGTTGGATGCCGATTGCGGAAATGAGACCGAATAGCACGCAGTACAACCCGCCAACGACCGGCCCCGGAATGGTCGCCGCCAATGCGCCGAACTTTCCGAGCAGGCCCAAAAGCACGAGGATCACCCCGGCGATCTGCACGACGTATCGGCTGCCGACTTTTGTCAGGCCGACCAGACCGATGTTTTCGGAGTAGGATGTCGAACTGAACCCGCCGAACACGCTCGTCAGAAAGCAGCCCACACCCTCACAGCCGATTCCTCGGGAAATCTGCCGTGGCGTCGGATCGCCGCCGCCTGCCATGTTCGAGCATGCGTGGTAGTCACCGAATGATTCGATCATCGATGCAAGGTATGCTGCCAGTCCGGTGAGAATGAAGCCGAGATTGAACTTCGGCATCCCCCAGGGGAATACGATTTCCGACGGATTCGCACGGACCCATTCGCTGTGTTGTACGAAACTGAAATCGATTCTCGCGGGGTGGTCTCCAACATAAACGCCGGTCACACTCAGCCCCCAGCACACACCGCAAGCCAACACAACCGCGGTCAGGATCGGAAAGGTCTTCAGGAACCGAAACCGGCGAGAGAGAATCAGCGAGAAGAGGATCACCAGCGCAATCGTCAGGCCGCTTGTCGGCCAGTGCGTGCCTGCCTTGGGTGCTCCGTGTTGAAAAAGAGCCAGCCCAATGAGCATGATGACCGGCCCCACCACCACGGGCGACAGGATTCTACGAAGCAGGCCCATCAGCCCGCTGAATCCGATCGTCATCTCGACGATCGCGCCGACCATGATCGTGCCGGCGATGTACTGCATCATCTCCGCCGGCGACCATCCTTCAACCTTGCCTGCGCTGATGATCGCGAAGAAGGCCGCCAGAAAGGAGAAGGAGACCCCCTGGATGATCGGAAGTCGGGAACCAAACGTCGCCTGGATCAGCGTCGCGACGCCGCTGCACAGCATCACGGATGAAATCAACGTCGCAATCTGGGTGGGGTCCATTCCCATCTTGGGGCCGAGCAACAACGGCACCGCCACCGTCGCACCGAACATCGTCAGTGCATGCTGCAACGCCAGCACGACCGCGCGGCCTGGAGGAGGACGATCATCCAGACCATACCTGATGTGAGTCTCTGCCATTGCGTATTCCGCCCTGGTATTTGTGGCACCAGCGTCCCGCCGGTGGAGAACACAGGTGAGACGCCTGTGCCACAGAAACCGGAACCCAGTGAACCCGAAAAATAAAGGTTGACGCGGCTTTAGGCATAAGAAGCCTACTCTCCCTCTCGCCCATCCTGCAAACCAGGCTCCCCGTTTGTCTCGCCGCGATCTTCCTCCGCCGGCAATTGCCGCATCGACACGTCGGCCCGTTCCAGTTCCTTCAGTCCCTTGCCGGTATCGGCGCCAAGTTCCGCCAGCTTGCGCACGCTCGGCAGGGTCCGCGTTTGCCAATTGCCGATCGCCCTGTTGTATGCCTGCGCCGCCTTGTCAATACCGTCGCGGACCGTGTCGAGGTGTGCGACAAACGTGCAAAGCCGGTCGTACAGGTCTCGTCCTGCCGCTGCGATCTTCTCCGCGTTCTCGGCCATCTGCTGCTGTTGCCAACCGTGCCGCACAGCCGACAGCAGTGCCATCAGCGTCGTCGGCGAGGCGAGCACCACGCCCTGCTTCATGCCGTCCACGATCAGGTTACTGTCCTGCGAGACGGCCGCCGCGAAGAACGACTCGCCCGGCATGAACATCACGACGAATTCCGGCGACGGAGAAAACTGCTGCCAATACGCCTTCGCACCCAGCGCCTTGAGCGTGCCGCGGACGTCCGCCGCATATTTGGTCAAGTGCGTTTTTCGTTGCGACTCTTCCGTTGCGCCGGCCGCATCCAGGTAGGCCGCCGTGTTGACCTTGGAATCGACGATGAGCGTCCGCCCGCCCGGCATCGTAACGACCAGGTCGGGCCGCTGGCCGGACCCCAGCGTCACCTGTGTGTCGAAGTCGCAGTGCTCGGTCATTCCGGCAAGCTCGACGACGCGCTGCAAACTCACCTCGCCCCACTTCCCCTTCGCGCCAGGCTGCCGCAGGGCCGCGACGAGTTCGTGGGTCTGCTGTTTGAGTTTGTCGCTCCTCTCGCCAAGCGATGAGACCTTCTCGGTAAGCCCGCTGTACGCCCCCGCCCGCGTCTTCTCCAGCTCGGCTACTTGCTTTTCGTACCGTTCCAACTGTTCGCGCAGCGGCTTCATGTTCTGGTCGGCAAGCCGGACGAACTGTTCGTTGTTGCTCTTCAGCGCCGCCGCCGAAAGGGCCTCAAACGTTTCCCTGACCTTCTTCTCCATCTCCTCGATCTGCCGCCGCTGCTCGGCAAAGTGCTCCCTGGCAGCCTCCAACCGCTCGTTCGCCTTCGCAGC
>CAZTAR010000004.1:0-1202 GCA_964611695.1 uncultured Planctomycetaceae bacterium
GTCCCCGTCCTGCTCTCCTCGCTCATCGAGCCCGGAGCAACCCCGCGGCCTACCTACGAGCAGTCCCGGCCCTCTCCCGGGCTCAAACCGCACGCGATCGATCGCCGCACTGCGGAGTTGCTCGACTACGCCGCCAACGCCTGGGACTTCCGACCCCACGGCCTCCAGAGCACCTACCTGAGCCCCGCACGCGGCAACCCGGCCTTCACCGACTCCGAGAAGGACCTCGACCTCCTGCGCCGCCTCGAGGGACTCCACAAGATCGAGATCGTCAACGACCCCCACGCCGGGCCGCGGCTTCGCGGCGGCCCGGGCAGCGACGTGCCCTACGTCTGGTACAGGCTCAAGGAGCGGACCGCCGAAGAACGCGGGCTCAAACCGCCCACCTTCCGCTACTACCCGCGAGCCTACCGCGCGCACCTGTTCTGGACCGACCCGGGGGTCACGCCCCACGGCCCCGGCAACGAGGCCGCCAAGCTCTCCCCGGTGCTTCCCACCCCCGACCAGGCTCGCTTCTGGATTCAGGACGAAACCCCCGAGCTCGGAGGGCACCCCTACGCGCTGATCACCGCCCCCTGGCTTCCCGATGGGACGCTAGCCTGGCACGACTCCGAGGATCCCCTCGAGCCCCCCTACCCGGCTGGCGCCGTCATCTTCCGCAAGACCCCCAACGGCGACCAGCGCGCACACAGCTGGGACTTCGAGCCCCGCGCCCGGTTCCTACTCGATCTCCCCGACTGGCTGCGCCTGCGCGATCGCCTCCGCTCGGTGACGACCTGGGACGAGTACTGGCGTGCCTCGCCCCGGGTGGCACCGGCTCGCCCAGCTGCGCCCGAACCGGCCCCCGTGCCGCCCACGCCCGCAGCGCCCCCACCCAACGCGGTGTCGATCTTCGACCTGTCCAAGCCCACCCGCTCCGAGCCTCGCGCTGAGAAGCTCGCGGACGCGGCGATCCGCCGAATCAAGGTTCGGCTGGAGGCTGGTGGGCCCCTCGACTTGGCCGTCGCCGAGGAGCTCGACTGGATCAACGCGCAACAGCGCACCGTCAGCCAGACCACGATCGCCAAGGCTTGCGATCTTGTCGAGGCGGCGTATCCCGACTGGCTCCCCGCCTGGGCGCGCCCCTCGTCGACGACGCCCTCGACGCCCTCGACGCCCTCGACCTCGACGCCCTCGACCTCGACGCCCTCGACCTCGACGCC
>CAZTAR010000004.1:1302-31689 GCA_964611695.1 uncultured Planctomycetaceae bacterium
CCTCGACGCCCTCGACCTCGACGCCCTCGACCTCGACGCCCTCGACCTCGACGCCAAGCCGCGCGCGCGCGCTCGCTGAGAGCCTCCTGGCCGCGCGGGACTGGCAGGGGATGCCCCCCGGTCTCCCAGTGCTACGCGAGATCGCCGAGGGGGCCCTCGAGCTCGACCAGCAAAAGCGCGCCAACGTCGGGGCGCTCGCCGGGAGCAACGACGACCCCCGCGTACAACGCGAGGTCATCGAACTCGCGGTCATCCTCGACGAGCTCCGCGCCGCGACAGCCCCCAGCGTCCCGGCCCCCAGCCTCCGGCCCGCGAACACGAGCCCCAAGGCTGATCGCTGGGCCGACTCGACCCTGCTCGCCCTCCTGCCCGCCGGCGACTGGTACATCGAGCGCGTGGACGACGTGCCCAAGGCCGCCGAACTCGTGATCGGCACCCGCACCGGCGACCTCCGAACCCGCAAGCGCGCCGTCAAGACCGCCGCCGAGGCCCTCCGCGCGCAAGGCGTCCGCGTGCGCGCTCGCGCAAGCGGCGACAGTCTGGCCGTCTACAGCCCATCGCAGACGCGGCCCGCACAACTCGCCAAGCAGGCCGAGACCGCAACCAGCCGCGCCGAGGCTCGCCGGGCTCGAAAGGCCGACAAGGAGGCCGCCAAGCAGGCCGCCGCCGCCAAGCGCCGCGAGACCGCCGAACTCAAGCGATCCCAAGCCGCCGCCAAGCGCCTCGCCCGACAGAAGACCCCACCGCGGATCTTCGCGCGCCCCGTCGGCATCGACGCCGTGACCGGCGAACGCGTGCCCCTCGGCACCCCAGGCTCGAGCCCCAGCCGCGGCCTCTACTACGTCGCCCGACCAGCCCGCGGCGAGCCCCTCACCTACGTTCCCGTCCCCGCCGTCGACCTCGCCCCGACCCACACCCGCCACGCCATCAAGCGCTCCCGCTCGGACCATTACCGAGCCCTGGCCCACCAGGCGCCCATCAGCCTCCCCGCCCTGCCCCGCGACGCGGCGCCCCCCGATGGCAGCGACCCGGCCGAGCTCGCCCGGCACCAACGCAGCCGCGAGCTCTGGGCGCTGGCCGACCAGATCGACCGTGCGACCCCCAACGCCCCCGCTGACGCCCGAGCGATCCTCCGGCGACGCTCCCGATCCCTGCGCCGGTGGGCCGAACACCCCGAACTCGTGCCCCCGACCTCCTGCTCGACGGGCGAGGACGGCTGCGCGTTCGCGGCGATCGCCCGCGATGTCGCCAAGCTCACCGCCGATCCAAGCAGCTACAGCCTCACCCACGCGCCGACCGCCGAGCCCGAGGGCCTCCTCACCATGCCCGGCGCCGTTGCGGGTGACAGCGCCCTCGTGGCGGTCCCCTCGGCTCGCAGCGCCCCGAGCCTGATCCCCGCTCGCTACGTGGCCGTCGACGCCGAGACGCTGATCCCGAGCCACAACCCCGAAGGCTTCGACCCCCGGCCCGACTACCCCGACAACACCCAAGAGCGACGCTACGAGCGCGACCCCGCGGAGAAGCTCAAGGTCACCACGATCGCCCAGCAGCTCGTCCCCGAGCTCCTCGCCAACACCAACGCAGGCGCGACCGATGGCACGCCGATCGTGACGCCCTCCGGCGTCGTGCTCTCGGGCAACGGCCGCACCATGGGGCTCCAACTTCACTACCGCGGCGGCCGTACCAAAATGGCGGAGTGGCTCCGCGACCACGCCGCCCAGTTCGGCCTCGACCCGGCCCAACTCGCCTCGATCCCGCGTCCGATCGTGGTCCGGGTCATCGATCCCTCCGAGACCGCGGGGGGCCTCTCCCGCCTCGTGCGAGACTTCAACGTCTCGCTTACCCAAGCGCTCGCCGAAGACGACGAGACGCAGGCCCAGGCCCGCCAGCTCCCGCCCGAGCTCCCCCAGATCCTCGCAGACGGCGACGCCGGGGACGGCCTGCTCCCCTACCTCGCCCACCCGCGGAGCAAGCCTCTCGTGGCCGCCCTCGAGCGCTCCGGCTGGATCACCCGGTCGACCCGCAACCGCCAGCTCGACCCCAGCGGCGTGCTCAGCCTGCCCGCTCGCAAAGCCGTTGCAGCCCTGATCACCGCCAGTGTCGCAACCGACGCAGCCCTGGCCAGCCCGGTGCTCAAGAAGGCCCTCGACCGCAGCGCGGTCTACTGGCTGATCGCCGCGGCCTCGGGGCCGACCTGGGACATGCGCGTGCCCCTGAGCCGAGCCACGGCCGACTACCTCGCGATGAAGCACGACGGCGCGTGCCTGCTCCAGTGGCAGCAACAGCAGACCCTCGGCACCAGCCGCAGCTCGGAAGGCGATCCCGCCGCTGAACTGCTGCTGGAGATCCTCGATCTCGCGGCCGCGCGCCCGGTCGTTTTCGCCAAGATCGCCGAGGCGTTCGCCCGCGCCGCCGCCGAAGCACGCGGCGGCGGCGGCCTGTTCGGGCCCCCGAGCACCGACCCCCTCACCGCCCTCCAGGACGCCGCGCTTAGCGCTGGCGTCAAGCCGGCCTCAGCCCTAAGCCGGCGCCGCTGCCGCAAAAAGTGACCCGCGCATGGCCCGTCAGCAGACCCAATACCCCGTTCGCAAGATCTCCATCTTCGGCTGGACCGCCGATCCCTGGGCCCTCGACGGCGAGCAGGATGTGGTGCCGCCCGATCCCATCCTGATCGCAACCGCGCCAGTCGTGACATGGACGATCATTCCCATGAACGGCCTCGCCGACGACTCCATCCCGGTCACCGACACCACCACCCTGGACGCCTGCCTGGTCAACATCCTGCGCACGAGCTCCGGCGAACTCGCCTACAGCCGCACCTTGTCCTTGGTCGAGTGCTTCGGGGCCGAACAGACCACCGGCCGCCAACTCGTCGACCAAGCCACCGTGGGCGATCTGATCGCGCTCGGCCTGCGAGCCCTGACCGCCGGCCGTGCTAGCGCGCTGTGGATCTTCGCCGAGGGAGCCGAGGTGGTCGCGTGACTTCGCTTGCCGGATTCCGCGGCGGCTGCTGCCCAGCCTTCGGCGGGGGAGGCGGGGGAGGATCGACCGCGCGGGATTTTCTGCTGGACCTGCGCAGCGACTCCACCATCGTCGTCACTGGCGACGGCCCGGTCGCGGTCAACGGCTACGAGTGGGACGTTCACGGCTTCGCCCAGAGCGACGTGTTCCGCTTCGAGTCCGCCGGGTGCAGGATCAGGAGCCGCGCCGGCACGTTGACCAGCTACGACGGCGACTTCTTCGACAACGCCCCGCGCATCGAGTTGCCGATCGACACCCAGCTGACCGAGTTGATCGCCAACATCACGGGCCACCTCGAGATCTGGGCCGACTGGACAACGCCCCCGGCGTTACCGACCAACAACAACACCGCCTTCGTCGGCTTGTCCGGGATCGCCGTGAACCAGTACGCGAAGATCGCTGTGGGCTCAGGACTGCGGCGCGCTAGCGATGGCCTGGTCTATCCGCAGGCGCAGGACATCGGCTCTACCAACATCGGCGGCGACGCCACCCAGCCCGGCGACTGCACCCTCGTGCGCTACCAGACCGAGGGCCAGGCCATGCACTACAGCGGCATCATGCCGGGCGGCGACGACTGGCCCACCACCCTGTCCCCGATCGCGCGCACGACCACCTTCAGCACGGACTCGATCTCGCTGCTCTTGCGCCGGAGCGCCGATGGTCTGCCCACCATCTACTTCGCGGTCTCCTCGAACAGCATCGGCGGAGCTCCCGAAGCCACCCTGCGTCGCATCTTGGTGCGCCTTTACCCGCCCTCGTGATCCCATGACCGACAAGACCCGCCGCCTTCGCCGCCTTCGCAACCGGATCTCGCGCACCGAGCAGCGCCTCAAGCTCTGCCACGACCTCGAAGCAGACGAGACCCGACGATCAGCCGTCGTCGCCATCGTGCGCGCCTGCGATCGACCTGGACGCGAGTTTGAGGACGTAGTGGATCGTGTGGTCGAACACCTCGACAACGCCTACGACCCCAGCAACCCGCTGCTCGAGGCGCTCTCCGATCTCGGGTTCGATCTCGTGGCGCACGCCGCGGTGACGATCTACCGCAACACCCAGGCCCGACTTCGCCGCCGCCTGCTCCGCGACCGCGCGACCCTGCGCAAGCTCACCAACAAGGCGACCCCCCGCAAGACGCCCAGCAAGGACCCAGCCGGGTGATTCGATACGCCTGGGACGTCTGGACCCGGCTGGCCGTCTCCAGCCTGCTCGCGGGCGGGGCCGACCTCGCCCGCATCGACGCCGACGAGCTCGCCGAGCTCCTCGCCGGCCAGATCGCAGGCGCCGACGCCACCACCAACGCGACCCTCGACCCGGACGAGTCCCACCTGGGCCTCACGGAGCCCGACACGCCCTATGACGTGCTCGTCCGCGAGACCGGCGGGATTGCCCGCGACTTCCGCGACCTCGCGCTCTGGGATCGGCTCCAGCGCTACGACCCCAAGATCTACGGCTACCCCGCGGACAAGTCCCGCGCCCAGTCCCTCGGCGTTCGTGACTGGACCGCGATCGACACGGTGATCGTCCACACCGCTGCCGCCGATCTGCACGAGGATCGCGGCCTCGGTGTGCCCTCCCACGCCCTCGTCGCCCGCAACGGCCGGCTGGTGCTCCAGCACTACCTGAACGCGTACTTGCCCGCGGCGCACCGCGCGAACTCCTATTCGGTCAGCCTCGAGATCAGCGGCCACCGCTCGATCGCAGCCCACCAGATCCCCAGCGGGCGCGCCTGGGTGCGCTTCGCCGTCGCAGAGCTCCGCCGCAAGCACGCCGCGGCCGGCGTCGAGCTCCCCATCAAGATCGGCCCGCACGCGATCAGCCACAGCTCGCGGATCAACGACTGCGACTCGCAGATCCACCGGGCCATCGTCGAACCCTCGATCGACGAACTTGGGCTGCAACTCGCCGAGGTTGTGGGCTCCGGGCGTCCGATCCCGCGCCAGTGGTGGTCGCCGGGCCGCCCCGAGCTCGCGGCCTACGCCTGAGCCTATGCGCGGCGGCCGTTTCGTGGGATCCTACGTGCATGAGCCCGAAGCAGCTCGCCCACAAGCCTGCGATCGACGCCGTGGCAACCCTCGTCATCGTCGCGACCCTCGTCAGCGAAGGCGCCAGCAGGCTGCTGGAGATCGCCTCGGTGTTCGACCTCCTGCCCCCCTGGGCGTGGGCGCTTCTCGCCGGAGCTGGCACCACTGCGCGCCTGGTGCTCGGCCTGCTCAACGGCGGCACCCCTGCGCTCATCGAAGCAGAGCACGACGAAAGGACCCCATGAAAAGCCTCTGGCCCCTCCTCGCACTTGTCGGCGCTGGTCTGATCTTCGCGGTGTCGCGCGCGAGCTCCAGCCCGACCAACAACAACACCACGACGGAGCGCATCGAGTCGATGCTCGCCCATGGCGTCGCCCTCGCAGAGCAGGCCGGCGTCACGTTCCCCCCCGCCCGGATTGCCCTCGAGCGCCAGAGGCTCAATCAAGCCGCCGCGCTGTCTGGCGGCTTGATCCCCGACGACTTCTATGAGTGCTTCATGGCCGCGACAACGGCCGAGGAGGCCAACAGCCAATGCGCCGAGTTCTTCCCCAGTGAGTGGCAGCGATGACCTGGGACCAGAGCGTCACCCCGTGTTGCGAACGACCCATGGTCGCCAAGGGCCACGCGTGCGTGGTCTACAACGAATTCAACAAGGTCGTGCAGTGCCATCGATGCGGCCACGTCTACACGCCCGCCTCCTCTGAGGAGTACCTGACCCACAGCGACAAGGACGAGGGCGACGAGGACGAGGGCGACGAGGACGAGGGCGACGACGGCGACGACGACGACGACGAGAGCGACGACGAGGGCGACGACGACGAGGACGACGACGACGACCTTGACGCATACCTCGCCGACGACTACTAGGGACCCATGAGCCTCTCCCGCAGCCTCTCTCACGTCGCCTCGATCAGCTTTTTCGCCACCCTCGCCCTGGCTTGCTCCGGCACCGACGACACCGGCACCGGCGGCACCGACACCGCCGACGACACCGGCACCGGCGGCACCGACACCGGCACCGACGACACCGACACCGGTACCGACGACACCGGCACCGGCGGCACCGACGACGGGTGCCCCGACGGCTGCTTTGACCCAACGGGCCAGAACAACCCCACCGACCAGTTCCCCGACCAGTGCTTCTGCCCCACGACCTCCACCCGCTAGGACGAGAACGACCATGAGCCGCGCCGAAGAAGAAGCCAACGACATCTACTATGAGGACTTCATGGACCGTTACCCGGAGCTTCGCACTCCTGACCTCATCGCGATGCTCAAGGAGCACATGGGCCCCGAGCTCACGCCCACCGTGCTGCGCACCACCCTCCAGGTCTTCCGCGAGGATCTCCAGCGGTGGACCGACGACGCCGCCGAAGACCCCGACCATGACCCGGACGACATCGAGGCCAACCTCGACGAGCTCGCCGTTCTCGATCGCCGCCTGAAAGCCCTGCGCCCATGACCATCGACCTCGCCCTCATTCTCGTCGCCGCGTTGATCTCCGCGGCCATCTTCTACACCGCCACGCTCCGCCATCGCTTCGCGGTCGCGCGCCTGGACTTCCAGAAGGCTCGACAAGCCGGATGGGACGCGGAGGAGCAACGCAAGCAGAAGTTGCAGGAGGAGCTGTTCCACGTGGTGATGCCCGTGGTCCTCAACGCCATCGCCGACTACTTCGAGCCCAAGCCCGAGGAGCCCGAGCCCGAGGAGCCCGAGCCCGAGGAGCCCGAGCGCCCCAAACCCAACTAGCCTTCGCTGCCCAACCCCCGCTCACCCCGGGGGTTTTTTTGTGCTCGCTCGCGCGGCCATCACTACCAGCAACTCCGCGAAGCGCCTGGGGGTCGCGGCCACCTCCGCCCCGCGCATCCGCGTGTAGTCTGCCTGCCCGATCCACTCGGGCCCGAACAACTCCCGGCACCTCGCGCACGGGCACGTCTTCCGCGGGCGCGCCCTCGAGCAGCGTCCAGGCTGCGCCAGGTAGACGGTGCCCGACCCCGGATCCGACCAGTCCAGCAGCGGCGGCGGCCTGCGCCCCGCGTAGTACAACCAGCTCATCTTGCGCGCGCGGTGCCCATAGACGCGCTGGGCGACCGCCGTGACATAGCCCCCGCAGAGGATGCTGCGCTGCCAGGATCCCAAGACCGGCTTGGGCAGATCGAAGCGGCTGAACGCGTGCGACCCCTCGGGATGCTCCAGCACTCCGCCCCAGAGCCGCACGTCTCGCAACGCGGCTTCAAAGCAGCCCGCATCACCACCCGGCGAGGTAGACCCATCGGAGCTCCAGAAACGGCCCCACCTCTCGCACGGCGGGTGCGCCACAACGGGCAACGGGCCCGCGTATCCCCTCGCATCGCGCTCAATCGGCCACAAGTCGATCCCCGGCATCCTCGAGTAGACCCCATCGCCCTGAACGTAGAGACCGGCCACCACCATCGCCTCCTTCTACAACAGCCTGCGGCGCAGAACGACCCGCGCGTTCATGCCGGCCAGCACGCTGCCGAACTTCGCCGAACTTCGCCGAACTTCGCCGGTTCGAGCTCGCGCAGAGCGCAGCCTCCCGCCGAAGTCGCTCACGCCCCGCAAACCCAACTTCAAACGCGCATCCATCGCGCTTCTGTGGCCCGCTTTCGACGTGAGCCAACGCGGCGGACTCGGCGAAAAAAAACTAGCGATAAGAGAAGATTATCGCTAGTGTCCCGTCCGACAGACGCCGAGAGCGCCGCCGGGATCCCCGCCATGAACTTCGCCTACATGACCCCCGAGATGCTCGAGCAGCTCGCCGACCTCCGGCTCGACCAGCTTCTCGGCGACCTCGACGCCCACGGTCGCCAGCGCCTCGCCGAACTGGAAGCCCGCCGCGCCGCCTTCGACGCCGAGCGCTCCTCCAGGCTGCGCTTCTCTCTCAGCGGCGAGATTGACGCCCTATGACCCTCTCGGTGGGGAACCCATCCGCCTTAAGACCTCTGGCGCCCCGGGACCGAGCCCCCGGATCCACGGCGCCCTTGCTCCGATCCAGCCCCGCACGCAGCCGCAAGGCCGAGCGCCGGGGCTTGGGCCGTGTGACCACCTCCGAGTTTCACCTCACCTCCAACCCGCACGTCTACCTGCGCGACGACGACAACTTCTCGATCCGCCGCGTTTCGGCCGAGGACTTCAACACCTTGCAGACCGTGTTCACCACCAGCCGCGACCGCTGGGTTGTCTTCGATGCCACCGGCGTGCCCTGGCTCCTGCCGCGCGAGCCCGGCAACCCCAGCCAGCGCATCGCTGGAGCCCACGGCCCCACCCCCGAGCTGGCCGCCGCCGCCCTCTGCTACGTCGAGGGCCTGGACGCGATCAAGTTGGTCAGCCAGGCCGCGGCTCCGCACGCCCCCACAATCGACCCCGAGATCCTCGCCCTCGACCTCGCCAAGATCGAGGCTGACACCCAAGGGGTCGAGCTGGTCGAGGCGCTGCGCGTCGATCTGTCGAGCGCGCAGACGCGGGCCCGCGAGATCGAGATCGAGCGGGACGCAGCAGTCAGGCGAGCCGAGCAGGCCGAGCAGGGCAAGCGAGACGTGGGCCTCGCCCTCGACCTCGCCAAGATCGAGGCTGACGCCCAAGACGGTGAGGCCGAGCTCGCCAGGCTCCGCGCCGCGCTCGGTGACGCCCAAGGACGCGCCGACACCCTCGCCGCCCGCATCGTCGAGTTCGAGCAAGCCGAACTCGATCGCCTCGGCCCTGACCGCGACGCCCTCCCCGAAGACGACATCCAGGCCGCGGCCATGGCCGCCCACACGGTCAACCGCGCCTACTGCCGGCTGCTCGGCGACCACTCGCAGCCTCACTGGTGGGACGCCCCGGAGTGGCAACGCGTGAGCGCCACCAACGGCGCCCGGATGATCGCCGAGAACCCCGAGACGACGCCTGAGCAGAGCCATGAAGCGTGGAGGGAGGAGAAGCTGGCCAACGGCTGGATGTACGGCCCCAAGAAGGATCCCGATCGGCGCCAGCACCCCTGCATCATGCCCTACGACGACCTGCCGATCGCTCAGCGCGTCAAGGACCAGATCTTCTCCGCCGTCGTCCGCGGCGTCCTGGCCGATCGCGAGGACGACATCCCGTTCTGACGCCCCTCGCGTCGGCTCGCCCCGCCCCGCCTCGCTTCGCGTCGCGGGGCTTCCCCAGTGAGAGCACCCGAAGATGCAACCGTTTCAACCTCAAGTCACCCTCACTTCCGCGCTAGGCGTGCGGATCGACAACGTCTACGAGTCCGTGATTTGCGGCCCCGCAGTCTGGCTTTCCTGGCCCGAGCTCCAGGCCGCGGCCAGCCAGCTCGACGCGCTGCTGGAGGGGGTCTACTCGCGCCTTCTCGAGCAAGCCCAGTCGGACGCCGCCCGCCGCTCGCCCGTCGACGTGATCGTCTACTCGCACACGGGCGGAGCCACTTGGCGGGTTGCTCTGCGCGCCCGCTGGAGCGGGAGCTTCACGAACGCTCGCCTCGGCATGGGCGAGGGCCTCGATTACGGGCATCACTCCCACGCCGTCGACGAGGCCAAGAGCATCGTAGCTCGCCTGCGCGCGCTCGGACGCGAGACTCGGATCGTGGACTTTCGCAGCGGCTCGATCCTCGACAGCGAGGAGTCCCCATGAAGCCGAAGCAACGCGACATTGGCCAAATGAGTCTCCCAGAAGCCCAGGCCCTTCTCGCGCGACTCCAGCGGAGCTCCGCCAAGTTCGGCAGCGACGAGAAGCGCACCGCCCAGACCAAGCGCGTTCAGCAGCGCATCCAGGAGTTGAGCCAGTGACTTTGGGCCGAGCTGCTTGGCGAGGGCCAGCACACCGCCCAGACCAAGCGCGTTCAGCAGCGCATCCAGGAGTTGAGCCAGTGACCCCCGACGAGACCCCCGTCACCACCTACGACTTCGAGCAAGCGGCCCGACGAGACCACCTGCTCCGCGTACTCGCAGTCGCTCGTCAGCTGGTAGCCCATGAGGGCCTCGGCTCCACCGTATACGTCGACACAGCGATCTCCCACGCTGCGCGGCCCTCGACCATCGCAGCCCATCGCGGCTTCCCCCGGATGCACCGCGGACCGGAGCTCATTCACCGGTGTCAGTGACCGAACCCCAACCCACCGAGCTCGCGTTGTTCGCCGGCATCGGTGGCGGACTGCTCGCCAGCCGCATCCTCGGCTTCCGCACCGTGTGCGCCGTGGAGTCTGCCCCATACCCGCGCGCTGTGCTTCGCCAGCGTCAGAAGGACGGCCACCTTGACCCGTTCCCGATCTTTCCCGATGTCCGCACCTTCGACGGCCTCCCCTGGCGCGGTACCACCCTCGTCAGCGGCGGCTTCCCCTGCCAGGACATCAGCTCCGGCGGCAACTCCCGCCCCGGCGGCAACCGGGGCATCTACGGCCCCAAAAGCGGCCTCTGGGCAGCCATGGCTCGGATCGTTCGCGAGGTACGACCCCGCTTCGTCTTCGTGGAAAACGCCGCAGTTATCACTTCTCGGGGACTCGGAGTCGTACTCGGAGACCTGGCCGAGCTCGGGTTCGATGCGGAGTGGTCAGTGCTCAGCGCGCGAGACGTTGGGGCCCCTCACGGCCGCGCGCGGCTCTGGATCCTGGCTCACTCCGACGGTGGGCATGACCAAGCACGTCGGCATGACCCGGGCCGCCCTCGAGCGCGAGGCCAAGCGCAGCCTGACCGCGGTGGGCAGCCACTCCACCCTCACCGTCCAAGTCGCATCCCTGTGCGACTGGGATGGCCGCCTGAACCCAATGTGGGTCGAGTGGCTGCTGGGGTTCCCGCTCGGGTGGACCGGCTTGCCGCCCTTGGCAACGCCCAGGTTCCGCAAGTGGCTGCGCTCGCATTCCACGAGCTGCGACGCCGCGGCGGCTGGTGACCCTGGCCCTCGCTACCGCTACACCGACGCGCTCACCTCACCGCCCCTTCGTTGCTTCTGGCCCTGCCGCTTGCTGCCCTTCGGCCTCTGGGACGTTTCGCCCTCGGACTGGACACTCCGATCAGCCAAACCCGCCCACCTCAGCCGCAACCAGCACGCCGCCTCCCACCACGCCGAGTTTGCCCGCTGGGTCCGCCTCGGGCTGCTCCGCCGTACACGCCTCGGCTTCGCCTTCGCCACCTCTCCTTTCCCTCCACCGTGACCCCCATGACCGACCAACGCGATCTACTCCCCACCCCACCCGAGGCCGACCTCGACCGCTTGCGCTCGCACGACGCCGACTTCACCCCCGTCATTGTCGCCCTGCTCGGCGCGCTCGCTGCCCTGGCCCGCTCGACGCCTCGACCCCGCGTCACCAACAGCCTGCGCGTACTCGTCCCCTTCGCTGGCCCTGGCGTTCACGTCCAAGCCGCTCGAGCTCTCACGGACACCCTTTGGCCGAGCTACGCCACCGAGATCACGGCGATCGAAGTTCGCCCCGAGGAGCGCCCCCGCCTGCTCAGGACTGCCGATCACGTCATCACCGCCGACGCCTTCGCGCACGACTTCCGAGGCGCTCGCTTTGAGGCCATCGTCGACAATCCTCCGTTCGGCAGGTTCTACGAGGCGATCCCCCTTCTGAGGCCGCTGCTCGCCGCCGGCGGCTGCCTGACTCTGTTTGGTCGCTCGACCGTCGGCCAGCGCAGCCCCGCGGGCTGCGATGCGTACATCGCCGACTCTCCAGTCCAACAGATCCGCATCCCGGGGCCCCTGCGGTTCCGCGACGACCAGATCAACCCGAAGACCGCCCGGCCCTATCAGAGCGACATGAGCGATTACAGCCTGTGGCTGTGGGACGCGAAGCCCGATCCCGACATCCGGCCCCGTCCTTGGCTCCCATGCCTGGCCCTCGAACTCGCCCAACTCGCCACCCAGCCCGCGACAAAGCGTGCGACCCCCTGGCACACCTCCAACGCCCTGCTGCTCCCCTCCATCCTGCGCCGGAGCTGCGCAAACAAGCGCCCCGGTACCCACGGCTGGCACGTCGATCTGAACTCCGACGACGCGCTCACCCTGGATCACTCCGTCCCCGAGCAGCAGGCCACCATCAGCGCTCCCGCCGCCTACAAGCTCTGCGAGATCGCCGGGATCGAGGTTCCCGCGTGATCCTCGAACGGGCCCAGCGCGCCATCCTCGACATCGCGCGGCGCGAGGCGGAGCGGCTCCGCGTCTCCCTCCACAAGCTGGAGAGCCGCTGCGAGGACTGCGAAGACCTCCGGCAACGCCTCGCCCTCGAACTCGCACGCCTCGACGCAGAGCTCGACTCGCTCCGCGCCAAGCAAGCCACGGGGTTCTATCGCGGAGCCCCGATCCGCCACGCGATCGAGGAGTATGAGCGCTGGCGCGAAGTGCTCGAGAGGATCGGCGGCCAGTGACGCAATCCACCCTCGGCAGGGGCAAACCGCCCGCCTACGGCCTCGGTCGGTTCCCCCTCGATCCCGACCCCCCGCCCACCTGCCAGGCGCCTTGCTGCCGCCGACCCCCTGCGGCCCGGGTTGCCTGGCTCTACTACGGCGAGATCTACACCGCATCGCTCTGCCCGGACTGCACCACCCTCGCCGACCTCCCCACCAACGGGGTCGACGCCGGAGGCCCGCTCGCATGAACTCCAACATCGTTGATCGCATCCGCAAGTTGCTCGCCCTCGCGCAGAGCCAGAACGCAAACGAGGCCGCGAACGCGGCGAGCGCAGCCCAGAGGCTCATGTCGAAGCATCGCCTATCGGCAGCCGAGTGCGAAGTCGACCCTGACCCCGTTCTCCACCTGTCCAAGCAGCGCCTCGCCGTCAAGACGCTCGCCAAGTGGCGATGGAACCTTGCTTGGGCCGTCGCCACGCCCAACGGCTGCGTGCCCCTCCAGTCGCGCCGCCGCGCTGACCAGCAACTCAACATCACCTTCGTGGGCGACCGCGACCAGGCCGACGCCTGCGCCTTTCTGTGGAGCTTCCTCGACTCGGAGATCCCTCGGCTCGCCACGCTCGCAAGCCAGGAGCTCCGCCGGTCGCCCGAACCCCCACCCAAAAGCTGGCAAGCCTGGCACCGCAGCTTTCGTCGCGGAGCTGTCGACGTACTCGAACACCGTCTCAAACGAGCGGCCGCCGAATCCGTGGCCCACGCCAGCAGCACCGCGCTGGCCAGGATGGCCGCAGACACTCAGCGCGCCGAAGCCTTCGCCGAGCAGCGGCTCGGCGTGAAGTTCCGCGAGCCTCGCCTCGAAAAGAAGCCAGCGCACGACCTTCGCGGCGAGCTCGCTGGACGCCGCGCGGCAGCCCAGATCGCCCTCGACGCGCGCGCGGCCCTCGAGCCCGGCGAGGGGCCGTCATGAAGCTCTCGAGCCGCACACCACCCGCGGCCGACCTGCCCTACATCGGCCTGCGCCGCGCGACCCCGGTCAACTACGCCCTCGCCCAGCGCTTCGTGCCCCACAACCCCAAGCGCCCGAGCCCTGCCCACCTCGTGGCGGTCAAGGGCGACCCGATCGAGCACTACGCCCGATGGCTGCTCTCCTCGCTGTTCGAGGATCACCACGGCGTCCGGGAAGCCCTGCTGACCCTTCCACCCCGCGCGACCCTCTACGGAGCCGCCTGTGACCGCGAGGCCGTCCCCTACGGGCCGACGCGCCCCCAGCCATCCACGCGCTGCCACGGCGACGCGATCTCGTCGGTCTGGCTGGCCCTGCATGATGCCCGATGGACCCTTGCGACCATCGACCGCCGAGGCCGCTCTCTCACCTGGGCCGCCTTCCAGTCGAGCACCACCGACTACGACGCGCGCATGGCCCTCATCCGCCACCTCTACGCGCTCGCGTTTGGCTCCCCGATGCTTTGGGGGAACGAGCGGCCATGAGCTTTCAACCCTCCCTTTTTCCGGCCGGCACCGCGGACCCCAGCGGCGACGCCCTCGACCTTCTCATTGGCCGGATCCCCCACACCGCCGCGGGCGAACCGTGCGCGTTCGTCTACTATGCCCCCGCCTCCATTGACCGGGCCCCAGACCACGAGATCGCGTGCGTGGAACGGCTCGCGGCCCACAACCCCTACTTCAAGTCCGAGCTCCTGCGCCGCTCGGGGGTCCGGGCGCTCAAGTTCGCCCGGGACCTTGCCCAGCCGGTCATGTGGCACCGGGTCAACCACCTCCCAAGCTCGGTCAAGGTGCTTGCGGACCCAAGCGCCCGGATTCTCTCCAAACCCGGCCTGAGCGAAGAACCCCACCCCTGGATGGTCGAGTTGCGCCACCCGTCCCCAAGCGGCCGGGAGGCGGTAGCGAGCTGCCGCGACGCGCTGTACCTCGCCTCGAGCTTCTCCCTGACGGAGCGCCCGCGGTGGCCGCGGTGGCGCGAGTCCTACCGTCGCCTCCGATCGCCCTCGCTCGACCCGCTGATCTTGGCCCTCAGCCCCGCCAGGCTTCTCCACCCCAAAAGCCGCGACCCGATCCCCCCCGCTTGCATCCTCGCGTCCCTGGGCTGCTCGCCTCGGTCTGACCAATGGACCGTGCTTTCGGACCTCGCCATGGCCACGGGTCAGCCCTGGGCCGAGGCTCTCGCGCTCCTCGCCCATCAGGACCCGCCCGCCCTCGACGCCCTCGCGCGCCTGGCCGGATCAGCCAACGCGAGGGCCCGATGCCGCTGACCGCGGCCTCGCAAGCGCGCTGGGCCAGCCAGGCCGAGGCCCGGCTTGGCGAGCTCAAGCTCACGATCCCGAAAGCCTCGACCCTCTGCGGCTTCTCGGCCCGCTGGCTTCGCCCACGCCTGACCGGCGCGAAGGAGATCGAGGAGACCGAGGCCGCCCAGGTTCTCGACCGGCTCGGCCTTCTTCGATACCCGCCCTCGCTCTGCGCTCACTACCACCCTGACCACCCCCCTCGCCGTGTCTCCCAACAGATGCCCACCCAACACCTCGACCTCGACCAACCGTTTCCCGGGCCCCCTGCCCATCACACCTACGATGAAGCGACGACCATGCTGATCGCGCAGCAGCTCCGCGACCCGCTCACCGAGCTTTGTGTCGCTCTCGCGGGCCTCCCTGGCAGCAGCCAGGCGATCGTCGAGCACTCGACCCAGGCCACCCGAGCATCCGGCGAACTCGCGCTCACCATCCACGTCCACGTTCGACCCGGCCCCAAGGAGAACCCGTGACCCAACTTCGGCCCCTCGCATCCTGCAACTGCTGGCACCTTTCCATGGGCGCCACAGCTTTCATCCTGGCACACCACCCCACCGAGGAGCACTTGCGCAAGGGGTCGGATCGGTTCGAGTTCCAAAGCTGCAAGACCCTCGACGAACTCGAAGACCTGCTCACCAACCGGGCCCGGGGCTTCGATAGCGACGCCCGCGAGCTCCTCGACCTCGACCCCGATCCGCAGCCCAACGACCTCGACCCCAACCTGGTCGACCTGATCCGCTTCCGGCTCACCAAGGGGGGCCCTCCCTACACCTCGACCCTTTCGGGCTTCGCCCTGCTCGAGCGCCGAGCCTGCCTCTACACCGGTAGCTACCTGAGCGCGGCGTGGCTGGCCAACCGGCTCGGCCGAGAAGCCACCCACCACGCCAACGACCTGCGCACCCTCCTCGAACGCCTCAACCGCGTCACCAACCGCGAGAGCAAGAAGCCATGAACCACACCGACACCGACACCGACACCAACGCTCACCACTGGGACGGCTGGAACCTCAAGCGCCTGCGCGCTGAAAACGGCTTGATCGCGGTCAAGCTCGGCAGTCCCAACCCCGACCTCGACCACCTCCAGTACAGCGAAGACCCCACGCACGACCACCACCACCACGCCGCTCAGCGCCTCGCCTCCTCGGGGCTGATCTCGATGCGGCTGCTCAACAGCCAACCCACCACCCGGACCGAACAGCTTTCCCTGCGTAGCAAGACGCTGACCGCCCTGGTGGTGACGCTTCCCGAGTCCCCGGACACCATCGCGGTCGCCGTCCATCCCACCGGACACCCCTGCGCCAAGAGCCTCCTGCGTCTGCTCCGGCGCTGTGCCCCCAAACCGCCTCGCAAGCCCACCCCAACCCCGACCTCGGAACCCCGCGAGAAAGAGAACGACCAATGAGCAACAACAACAACACCCGAGTCGCCCAGCTGTTCGGACACCTCCAGGTTCAAACCCGGCTGCTCTGCGACTTCGAGACCGAGCACGCCGACCTGATCGCCCGCTACCACCATCTCCGGGAGTCCCGCGCGGACCTCATGTCGGCGATCCAGTCCCTCGCGGCCCTCGACGCCCTCGAGGAGGCCGCAGCCGGACGCAAGCCCGGCCCGATCGGGCACGTCGACCTGTCCGACGGCCGGCGCCAGACCTTGACCTGTTCCGTCGCCCGCCTGCGCAGCCTCGACGCCCTCGAGCTGTTCGACAAGTACCCGGAGAGCTTCCGGGCCCGGGGCCTGGCCGTCGTCACGGCCAAGGGGCTGGAGACCGCCGTCCTGGCCCAATCCGCCCCCCAGGAGGCCCTCGCGCTCATCAAGGACGAGGGCTTCCGGCCCTCGTTTAGCTGGAAGATCACCACGCCATGAAGATTCACGACAAGCGCACCCCCGCCCTCACCGTCTACCGGTTCTCGCAGCTGCTCCCCGGGAACTGGTACCTCGGGGTCGAAACCGGCAACCTCTACCTCTGCATCCCGCACCCGCAGGCGGCGTCGGCGTGTCGACCGGCAATACGCCTAGTCCGTGTGGCCGAAAGCGTCTGCGACAACTACGTCGTCCCGGACCAATGCGCCGGCGGCAACTACCAGCGCGTCGAAGTCGAGCTCAACATTCTCGGCTGACGACCAAGGCGCCCCGCAAGCCGCCGTCCCCAACGGGCGGCGGCTTCTTTTTGCCCTCAACCTGACCTTGACCCCTGCTCTGCCCCCCGCCTAGCGTACGAGCGCCCCCCATGTCCCAGAACAAACAGCGCCAGCCAGCACGTCGCGACCAGCACCAGCACCCAGCTCGCGCGCTCGATCGCCGCGTGGCCGACCTGATCGCGGACGCCGACGCCCCCAACACCCTCCGCGCCTACCGCTCCGATCTGCGCTGCTGGGCCCGCTGGTGCGACACCGAGGGCCTGGACCCCGAACCACCCTTCGACGGCCACACCGTCGCCCTCTACATCCAGCACCTCGAATCCCTCGGCCGAGCTCCGACCACCATCGCCCGCCGGATCGCCGCGCTCGGCCGGGTCGCCAGCGCCAACGGCCAGGCCACCCCCGCGCATCACAACCTGGTCCGCCTCGCCCTCCGAGCCTGCCGGCGACGCTCCGTCGCTGCCCGAGGCCGACGGCCCCGCGAAGCGCCCCCGCTCACCCTGCCTCTCATCCGCCTGGGCTGCCGCCGCCTCGCCGCGCTCGACACCGCTCGCAGCCTCCGGGACCGAGCCCTGATCCTGGTCGGCTTCTCCGCCGCCCTGCGCCGCAGCGAGCTCGTCGCGCTCGACTGGGCCGACGCCCTCGAGCACCCCGACGGCCGGGTCCTGCGGCTCTGGGGGCCCAAGACCGACGGCGGCGGCTACCAGATCGTCGGCCTGGCCCGCGCTACGGGCGACCGCGCCGACCTGCGGCTTTGCCCTGTCGCCGCCCTCACCGAGCTCCACGAGGCCGCTGGACGGCCCCGCAGCGGCCCCATCTTCCCGGGCCGAGCAGCTGGAGGTTGCCTCAGCCCCCAGTCCGTCACCGCGATCGTGCGGCGCTTGGTCGTGCTCACCGGCGAAAACCCCCGTCTCTACAGCGCCCACAGCCTCCGTGCGGGCCTCGCCACCGAAGTCAGCCGGCTCGGCGTCGATCAGGCCACCTGGATGCGCCACACCCGGCACTCCTCGGCCAACGTCGCCGCCCGCTACGCCCGGCCCGCCGATGCCGTCCAGAGCCCCGCCGCGCGGATCGTCACCGACCACCTCACGCGCCCCGCGTGATACAAACAGCGGATGGACCTCGATCTGCACGGGCGACAGCTCGTACCCCTGGCCCGCCAGGCGCTCGTCCTCGCCCGCTACGCCCTCCTGCGATCCCTGGGCCTGCACACGCTCACCGACCAGCTCCGAGGCCAACGTGCCCGAATCCGCGAGCTCGAGCGTGCAGTGATCGCCGTAGCCGGTGCCGACCATCCCGCCGTCGTCGGGCTTCGCGTCCGCTGCCTGATCTGCGAGGAGGCCCTCGACGATCCGCCGCCCTCGCATTGACGGGTCCTGCGCTCCCGTGCTACTCGGGAGCTCACAACCATCGCGGCTTTCAGTCGCACGGCGGTCGACCACCCCACCGGGTCGACCGCCGTTTTTTTGTGCCCACAACTCTGTCTGCGGGCTCCGCTGCCAGTCGGCCCAGCAGCCGCTCCCGCGGACCAGCTGACGGCCCCGCGTGGCCGCCACGAGCTCCGCTTCGTCCGCCTGGCTCGCCTGAGACTCCCGCCGAGCCAGGTACCACCCGAGCCGCTCCTGGTGCCGCGGATCGCTGACCTCGACGATCTCCTGGCTCGCGCCCTCGGCCCCCGGGCTCACGGCCACCCACGCCCCGGCGAGCTCGTACGCCTGCGCCCTCGAGCTCCCGGCTAGCAGCACGTGCGCATGAACGTGCCAGCCCCCGGATTCGGAGCGCACGACGTGAACGCCCCGCCAGGAGCTCACGCCCGCGGCTCGCGATCGCCTCGCTACGCCCGACCGCACCCACCTGCCCAGAGACCGGTACAACCGCCCCAGGGCCCGCTCCAGCGTCTCCCAGTCTACGACCGGCTGCGTCAGGACCACGTGCCACACCGGCCCGAGCTTCGCCGCCCGCCGGATCGCCAGCGCCAGCGCCCGACCCTGCCGCGTCGCCCGAACCCGCCCGCAGCTCGGGCAGCCCCGAGCCCGGCACCGCCAGCGCACGCCGCCGACCACCCGGCCGCACTCGGCGACCCTCGCCGCCAGGCCCTCGTCGATCTCGCTGAGCCACGGAAGCGCGAGCTGCCGCTCGACCTCCGCCTGATCGTCGATCGCAGGCCCCCACGCCCCGACCGCCGCAACTGCCCCACCGGCACGCAACGGCCCACCCTACCGGGCATCCGGCCAGAGACGCAAGCCCAACCACCGCTCGCACCGCAACGCCTACAGGAGCAAGTAGGAGGGCCTGACTCAGCCGCCGCCGCCGCTTTCGCCGAACTTCTGCGCGTACTGGATGGTCTTGGCCGCCACGCGCGCCAGGAAGTCTTCCACCCTCGAGGCCGCCGCCGGACTCTGCGCGGCCCTCAACACCCCGCTCGCGGCCTCGACCAACTGCGCGCCGATTACTTCGCCGGCAGCCGTATCCCAGAACCCGGTCTCCGTGTTTTCGGCCAACTTCTGCTGCATCTCGGCCTGATTGACCGCCACGGTAGCCTCTGCTCGCTGGTCCGAGACCTCCGACATCAGCTGCATGACCCGCTCAATGAACCCCTGCTGAACCGTGGTCAGCGAGGTCGACATGCTCTCGTAGGCTTTCACCGTCTCCGCCATGGCCCTGACCTGATCGATCGAGAGCCTAACCTGTTCCTGGGACTGGCCTATCCCCGCCATGAGGGTCGCTTCGCGCACATCGTCCCTCCTCATGAGCTTGGTGAGAAACTTTGCGAAAAACTCAGACCCCTCCGACATGCGCAAACTCTCATCCAGCGAGAGCGCGTCGTCGTCATCCTCGTCGCCCACGAGCCGCTCGTCGTCGTCGCGCGTCAGCTCGAGCACCGCATCATCGAGCCGGTCTCCGGCAACGTCCGAGGCGACCAACCGAAACCACATCTTCTTGGGCTTCTTGGTCTTCTGGCCGCGCTTGGTCTTGCGCGGCTTGCTGTTCTCGTAGGCGTTGAACACCGTTCGAGAGACGCCCACGAACCTACGGCCCAACTCCTCGGCGTCGACGGTCTGGCCCTCGACCGAGTAGTAGCGCCGCTCGTCGACCTCGCGCACCTGAACCGTCACCGAGAGCGCGCACTTGGGCCCTAACGAGCTCGTGCGACCGGTCCCGTAGTCGAGGCGCAGCCGGCCTCCGGCGTCTCCGTCGCCAAACGAGTCGAGGATCAACCGGGTCCAGGGATCGTGCGGTGGGACCGTCGATGCCAAGGAATGCGGGAGTTTGTAACCGCCCATGGCCCTAACTCTCACGTTTCTCGCGGGTTTGCAACCATTTGGAGCGCGTTTTGCTATCCGACAGCCAGGATCTACGATCTACGTCATTCCCGAGCGGATCCCGCTTGGCCCAACCCCCAGAGGACCCCCACACGTGGCACTTTCCAAGATCCAGAAAGCTCAAATGAGCGAGTTTGCGTTCAAGAGCCGGCAGGCCAAGAACCGGGCGGTCGCCGCCGTCGGCGACAAGTACGACAAGGCCAAGAAGTCGCTCGGCGAGGAGCGCAAGATTCGCAAGGGCGAATCCGTCATGACCGGCGTCGGCACCGTCGCCGCGGGCGCCGTCGCCAGCCAAGTCCACCGCGAGATCGCCGTCAAGCGCGGCAGCCCCATGATCAGCAAGCTGATCAACTACGGGGCCGGCGCGATCGGCATCCTCGTCGCCGTCAAGGCTCGCCCCAGCCAGAGCGGCGCCCGCGTCCTGGGCAGTTCGATGGCCGGCATGGCCGCCGGCCAGGCCGCGCTGGACTTGCAGTTCGTCGATCTCGTCCCCGGCCTCAACGACTAGCCCCGGGCTCAACGAACAAAAGCCATGGCCGTCAAAAACTCACTGGTGCCGGCGCTTCAACCCCGCTCGGCACTCTACCAGGCTCCACAGCAGCAGCAGGCCGACCAGCCGAACTTCTGCAAGGAGATCTCGCGCGTCTCGGAAGACGAGGCGTGGGCCCTGTTGATGCTGCTGGCCGCCAACGGCGTCCAGCGCGGCAACAGCAGCTCGGAGATCTGCGCCGAGCTCCAGCAGGCCGAAGCCTGCCGAGAGTGGACGCACCGCCGGCCCGAGGTGATCCAACTCCTCGCTCGCCACGGCTGCCGCCCCTCGTCGACCCCGACCGGTCGCCCGACCGTGACCGTTCACCTACGCCCCCCCGCGGGCACCGCGGGCTTCGTCCCGCGCCCGACTCCCACCCCCGGCGGCTCCACCCCCGGCGGCTCCACCCCCGGCGGCTGCGGCTGCCCCAAGCCCAACACCCCCCCACAGAGCAATTTCCCGATGAACTCGCAAACCCCCGCACAAGACTGGACGAGCGGCTGCGGTGCCTTCCGCAAGCCCGATCCCTCCGCCCAAGGCGTCGCCTTCGCCAACTCCTGCGCCGAGGCGGCCTGCCGCGGCGGCTCCCGCATCGGCCTCGAGCAGATCCCCTGGGAGCGCACCCTGGCCCCGGGCGCGACCGAGGTCATCACGATCGGCTACACCCGCAACGCGCGGCTCGTCGGCCTGACCTTCAACCGCCGCCGCACCCCGGGCCGCAGCTACAACGTCGACAACTGGTCGCTGCGCAAGTGGCGGACCGACAAGGCCAACCAGCCGTACGACTTCACGCGGCGCGGGACCACCTTCAATGGCGACGATCCCAACGATATCTGGGTGCCCGCGGCCCAGTACTACGAGGACGGCGACGCGTCCGTCAGCCCGATCCTGCACGGGATGAACCCCATCCCCAGCATGATCCCGCCGAACAATATCGGCAACAACGACGGCCTGGTCGAGTTCGAGGTCGAGCTCGCCGCGGCGGCCCCGGGCCCCGAGACCGCGTTCGGGTTCCTGCTCGTCCTGTTCCTCCAGGGCTCGTGAGCACCGGCGGCCCCGGCCGCCCAACTGCGGGCGCTTGCGTTGGTCTCAGCGCAAGCGCCCGCTCCCCCACAACTTCCCCTCAAGCCCGGCTCAAAACATGCTCACCGCCGCTGTCCCCTTCGCCATCCTCCTCGCACTCCTCCTCGCAGGCTCCGGCTCGAGCCCGGAGCCCGAGCCCAAGCCAGGCCCCGACCCCGAGCCTGGACCCGGGCCCGAGCCAGACCCCGGCGATCTGCCCCCCATCATCAATGAGGCCAAGTGGAGCGGGCTAATCCCCCCGCCGGACGACGAGAGCATGCTCGACGACCTCAGCGACGAGGACATCATCGACGCCGCGTGTGCGATCTGGGGCAGCCGCAAGCCCGGCGACTCTGACTCCGCCCTGGCCCTGCGTGCGCTCAAGGGCCTGTTTCCTGGCCTGGCCTGGCCCGGCACCCCAGGCGGCCAACGGGCGCTCGCTCAGCAGCGTTTCGCCGAGCAGTTCGCGCTCATCCGGTCCGGCCAGCTGGTCTGCGACGCTCCCATCACCCCGATCTACACCCCCACCGCCGGCGGCTACTACCAGATCCAGAAGGGGGACAACCTGTTCGGGATCGTCCAAGAAGCCTATCCGGGCCTCAACGCCCAGCAGCGCGTCCAGGCGGCCAAGACGGTGATCAACCACCCGAAGAACGGCGGCGGCAAGGTTGGGAACGGCATCATCGTGGCCACCACCACGCAGGGCAACAAGAACCTGCTCGGTGACGCCATCGTCAGCTTCTACGCGAAGTGGCGCTGCAACCCCACCACCGAGTTCGCCCGCTACGACCAGGGCACTTGCTACGCCGTGGTGTACCTCCCCCTGATCTGAGGCTGCATGTTCACCGCCTACGACGACGACGACGAGCCCAACGCCCTCAACGACGACGCGATCCCGGTCGACGCCCTGCGCGAGTCCGAGTACGCCCAGCTGCTCACCCAGGCCGACCTCGAGCGCGGGACCATCCAGATCAGCGAGCTCGCCGAACGAGCCGTCGGCCTCGACCTCGACCTCGACGACACCGAAGCCGTGGTCGTCGTCGAACAGGACGAGGACGAGGACGAGGACGAGGGCGACGAGACCTACACCCCAGCCCCGCGCGGCCGCGAACGCCCGATCTTTCGCGTTGCGGCGGTCGCCTCGATCGTCATTGCCCTCGTCCTGCTGCTGGACCGCTGGGCGCAGCCCCCCAGCCCGTCCAAGGGCCCCAAGCCGCCGGAGCCCCAGCCAGACCCCCAGCCGCAGCCTCCGACGCCCCACGCGGAGTCGCAGACCTGGGAGACCGTGGTCAACCCGCTCGGGTATTTCCTCGGCGGCCAGCTCGTCACGCCCGGCCCCGCGTCGAGCTTTCTCGAGGCCATCGGAGCCCAGGCCCACGACCGGCTCACCATCGACATCGGCGACGCTCCTGCCGGTCTCGTCAACTCGCTGATCGCCGCCGCCCAGCAACTCGGCCTGAGTGTCAGGATCAAGGAATGATCGCCGGCGCCGCCATCACGCTCGCCGCCCTCGCCCTGCTTGCTGCTGGCGGGAGCGCCTCCGAGCAGAAGCCCGAGCGCCGCCCGAGCTCTGGACGCCCCGAGCCGGCCCCGGCGCCCGCGCCCACCCCCGGCCCCGACGGCTTCGTCGTCACCACCACCTACGCCCAACTCGACGCGCTCCTGATCCGCGCAGGACTCACCAAGCGCTGGCGCCAGTTCTGCCTCCTGACTGCGGCCGGCGAGAGCAACTTCGTCAGCAACGTCTACCTGGGCCCCCCGGATCGCCAGCCGCCCGGCACCAAGCTCTCGAGCTCGTGGGAACGCATCGGACAAAGCGAGTACGAGGCCACCCGCACCGCCTACAACCGCAACGCGGAGCTCTGGCAGAGCTGCCCGTGGGGCGCAAGCCGCTACACCACCGCGGGCGGCTTGTTCGGCCTGCTCGCCCCCAATGCGATCTACGGCTACCGCTCCACCGATCTGCGATGCCTCGACCCCTGGAAGATCTACGACGCCGCCGAAGTGATCCCCATGTTTCTTGCGTACTGCAAGCGCACCATGGGCAACTCGCGCATGGACATCAACGGTGACTGGCTCGATCTTCGGCTGGGGGTCGGCGCAACCAAGCGCATCGGCGTGCCCGAACAGCGCACCAGCATGATCGCCAAGTTGGAGAAGAAGGGCGGCGCGCTCAAGCGCGTCGGCCTGGATCGCACCTTCTTGTTCGGCAAGGTCGAGCCCCTCCCCAACTTCAACATCCTCACCTACCGGGAGCTCCTCGTCCCATGACCGCCTACCGCTTTCGCGCCGAGGAAGTCGCCCCGCTCCTGGACGAGTCCGCCGGCGGATACACGGACATCTGGGACGCCGTGCAGGACGGCTACAAGCTCACCGGCGGCGGCCTCCAGAGCCTCCTCGCCGCCAACACCTCATCGCTCCTTGGCTCGATCAGCCTCGGAGAACAACAGGCCGTCGTCGCGGCCGGCTACGCGGGCCTGCGCCCGGAGTTGTTCACGGCCCTGCGCGACCTCCCTGGCGTCGACATCCTCGCCACCGTCAGTACGGCCGTATTTGAATCTGGCTTCGAGCTCGACGCGCTCACGACCCTCGTGGAGCGCGGCGCCACCGAACTCCTCACGCAAGTCAGCGGAGCTGTGGGGACGAGCCTCGCCATTCCCGACGTGGCCGGATCGCTCGGTACCGTGGTCGGGTTCGTCGTCCAATGGGCGAGCCTCGCCGCAGACTGGCAAAAATCCTGGTGGCGCGAGACGAACGCCTACTACCGCGCGAGCCTCGAGTGCCTCACCCCGGGCTACAGCGCCGCCGTGGACGAGGCTCAAGTGCGCGCTGCGCTGCAAGTCATGACCGGGCCCGACTGGACTCGGCTGTTCGTCCCCGAAGTCCGGCCCATCAACCCCGACTTCCAGCCGTTCCCCAACTGGCCCGCCCCTGACTCCCGCGACCCCTGGGCCAACACCGCCATCCTCGGCTTCACCTGCTGCAAGCTCAAGGACAACGGAGGCCGAGCCATCGCCCCCCTGGGCTCGGGCGTGGCCCCGGGACGCCTCACCGACCTCTACCAGCCCAACTTCTACGCCGACGACTGGGGCTTCGGCTTGGTCCCCATGGCCCCGGTGCGCGCGCATCGGGCCATCATCGTGCCCTATGGGGGCATCGAGCGCACCTACGACAGCGGACGCGGCCTTCCTCGCCTCGCGGGTATTGGCCAGTACGCCTGGCGCCTGCTCTGGAACCGATCCCCGCTGGCGTTTTCGGTCGACGGCGACGCCATCGCCGACGCTTGGGCCGAGTACCTCGGCATCCTGGTGCCCCAGATCGCCAACAACTTTGGGCCCTGCCGCGGACCCTCAGACCGCGGCAACCCCTCGGGCCTCCCGGGACCCCCTGGGACTTGCGGCGTTTGCGACGACTGGAAGTTCGAGGGCCGAGCTCGCGCCCTCAAGCTCTGGGGCCAGTCGATCGGGATGCAGCTGCCCAACGACCCGCGCGGCATCCAGGCCGCGGCGATCGACGCCTCGAGCCCCGTCGCTTGGTGGCGCGAGTTCTCCAGGTACCAGACCACGCTCCTCAGCCGGGTGACGATCGCCTACGTCGACGCCCGCAGCTGTCACCCCGCGTGGCGCGAGCGTGTGCGCGAAGCCCAGCGCGAGCTCCTCACCACCCGCGTGGTCTGCGACCTGACCCTCGACGCGATCCCTGACCCGGAGTTTCGCGCGGCCGTCGTCGAAGCTCGCAAGCGCTACGGCGCCAGCTGCTACACCGTCGGGGGCATCAGCGCCAACTTCGCCAAGACCTCGCCAACGAGCGGCCCGAGCATGGTCCCGCTCGGTGAGCAGGCGCCCGCGGTGCCCGAGCCACCCGACCCCGACCCGCCGCCCGCCCGCATTCCGACAGTTCCCCGGCTCAAGCTCACCATCAACAAGACGGCCCTGAACAAACCAAGCGGCGGCGGAGCCGGTGCCGGTGTCGCGCTGGCGGCCCTCGCGGCCGTCATGATAGGGTTGGGTGCTCGGCGATGATCACCACCATCAACTTCGACTTCTTGGCCGGCGACTCCAGCGCCGACCACCAGGGACTCCCCTTCGTCAAACCGTCGAAGACCCCCTTCATGCTCCAGCTCCGCCTTGCTGGGCCCGCCTGGATCGCACAGTGGCGCATCGACCTGCTCCGGGGCGGCTCCGAGTCCCCAAGCGGCTCCTGGCTGCCCCTCCTCAGCAGCCAGCAAGCAGACCGCTCGCTGATCACACCCAACGGGTGGCCACCTGGGACCGTGGATTGGTCTTGGCTCAGCCCTGGCTTCGGAGTCCCGCTCTACCCCTCCGACCTCCTCTGCACGCCCGAGGGCCCCATCATCACCATGCGCCTCAACCTCGACGCGGCAGCGCCCGCCAAGACGCGCATCACGGCCAACCTGTTCGTCGTCACCCACGAGGACATTCAATCATGACCCCCACCATCCTGTTCGCCGTCACGCTCATCGTTCTCGCCATCCTCGCCGCCGCCAACCGTCGGCGCCGACGATCCGAAGACCCGCAGCCCGATCGCGCCTTCAGCGTCCTGCACAATGGCGATGTCGAGCTCGTCGAACATCCCGCGCTCCAGCAACTCGGCGCGCAACCTGGTGACGTGCTCGTGAGCGTCGCCGGCATCCAGCCCCGCAGCCCGCTGAGCGCCGTCGCAGCCGCCCGCGGAGCGAAGCGGGTCATCGTCTCCCGCCGCGGCCAGATCCTCGCACTGCCCCCTGAGCAATGGGAGACTCTGGACCGCCAGGACGAGCTCCTGTCCGCTGCGACCTCGGCCTTTCTCGCCGACCCCTCGCGCTTTGCTCGACACAACCCCGCCTACGGCCGCTCCCACGTGGAAGTCCAAGGGCTCACCGTTCTCCCCCACTAACCCCTGCCGCCAAGCAGCACCAGCGAGTTTCCGCCATGCCATCCGTCGACCTCCTCCAGAACCTCTACTCCACCTGCACCTGCGACCCCAACGCCGCCAACCTGGCCGGCACCCCGGGCCAGATGCTCATCAACACCGCCACCGGCGACGTGTACGTCTACGCGCCCGAGGCGCACATCGTCTGGCAGCGCATCGCCAACCCGACCGGCGCCGGCGACCCGCCGATCCCGGTCTCGGGCAGCCAAGTCCAGTTCAGCCTCAACGTCGACCTCGAGGCCGCGGCCGGCGACGCAGACTCGTTCTACGTTCTCGGCGGCCGCGATCTCGTCATCCAGGGCGGCGTGATCTCGCTCCGGGGCGGCACCGCGGCCGTCGCGGGCGGAGCGGCGGAGATTCAATTGCAACGCGTCACCGCCGGCGTGCCGACGAACGTCGGCGGCCCCATCCATCTGCCGATCGGCACCGCGGCCAACGATGCGATCAGCTTCATCGGCCTCGGGATTCTGACCGTCGCGGAGCGGACCCTCCCCAACGGGTCCGCGTTCCGGGCCCTGGTCGGCGGCGGCAACACGGCCACCACCTTCGCGACCATCGGCGTCACCGCCTACACCCTGTAGGCCCTCGGGCCCGCGTCCGCTTCGCGCACAACGAACATCACCATGAGCGCCGTCGACCATCACTACGACAAGGTAGCGCCGTTGTACGCCTCGCCCGAGCAGCGGACGCGGGCCCGACTCCAGCCCCTTTACGAGCTCACGCTCAAACAAGCGGAGGCCGTCAAGCGCGTCACCGACCGCTACGCGGCCGACCATCCCGACGTTGACCTCGGCAGCTTCGACCTCGACTGGTCCGCGTGGGCCGAGGAGATGCAGGCCATTCTGCCGGAGCTCACCAACGCCCGACCGGACGACCTGCTCCCCAACGTCTGGGAACAGCTCGTCAACCGCGGCAACCTGTGGGTGCCGCTCGCCGTTCTCCCGGCCTCGCTGCTCGAGCGGCTCAAGATCCACGCCGAGCACGAACTCTCCCAACCATCGCTCGGCGATTACCTGTATGCCGAAGTCGCGGACTTCGGCGACACCCTCGCAGAGAAGGCCAGCCAGATCGCCGACAAGGCCAGCGACATCAAGGACACCATCGTGGACAAGGCGACCATGATCGGCCGCGTGGCCCTGGTGTTCGGGCTCCTCGCTGGAGGCGCCTACCTCCTCACCCGCGACTGACCATGGCCCGCCCTCGCACCAGCTCGCGGGCCCCCGACCCCGAGCAGTACCTACGGGCGATTGACCCGCGGTACTTCACGGAGACCCGGTGGCCGCTCGATCGGCCCCTGACCTCCTGGCGGCCGGTCATGGTCCGCGCAGTCCGAGAACATGGCGAGCCGTTCCTCAAGGCGCTGGTGCGCACCATCAAGCGCACCAAGTTGGGGACCCACAGCCCGCCCGACTCGACCAGCACGACCTACGCGATCGCCTACGAGCGAGGCCGGCGGTACTACGCCGCCAACGGCAAGGCCCTACCCGCACCCGTCCGCGGGTCCGCCCGCAGCCACACCGAGCAGGTAGCCAACTTCGAGTCGCTCGCGGAGCTGCCCGCAGTCCAACGTGCGCTGGCGGCCGCGCGAACCACTGACGCCTGGATTCGGGACTTCGCCAAGGACGATCCTTCGCTGCTCACGGACATCTACAAGGCGATCGACTACACGCCCAGCAGCCCCCGGGACACGCTCGCCGACCAAGTTCGCGAGACGCTCGCCCCGCGCCGCGGCTGGACAAACTGGACCCTCGAGCACTTCATCAAGCACCCCGAGGATCGCGTCCAGTCGGTGATCCGCAACGCGGAGCACACCCGCCAGCTCATGGAGGCGATCCGCGATCCCGAGCTCTACCGGCCCCAGACGCCCGACGAACTCGCCGAGACCACCACGCGCCTCTGCGCCCTCGACCTCGGCACCTTCGCGCAACGCCTCCTGCTGATCTTCCAGGGTATGAGCGACCGCCACCCGGTCACCCACGCCCCGCGACGCCTCGACCCCTGCGCCTCCGGCTGGAGCCCCGCGGCGGAATACGAGCTCCAGGAAGCCGGACGCCTCGCGGCCGCCCGCGACCGGGACCTTTCCGACGAGACAGCCAAGGAGGACGCCCAGGCGCTTCTCTCGATCCTCGACCGAGCCAACGGCGACGACATCGACGCGCTCAACCGCGCCTACCGAACCGCCTATCCCACCCGCTGGGAGCGCAAGAACGGCCGCAACGAGATCCGCTTCTCGTCCAACTGGCGCAAGCATGGGCCGCCCGAGAACTACATGCGCGGGCCGATCCATGGCCGTGGCTGGGCGTTCGGCTCGGACCCTTCGCCCCGCGAGGCTGCCCGAGTTGTGCTGCTGGCGACGCTCAACCCGCCTCGCCACACGCCCAGCTCCATGGAGGAGGCCCTGCGCGCCTCCTACCTGAACACCATGCTTGACGACGACGACGCGCTGCGACGGAGCATCCGCCAGCTCCGCGTGTGGCGCCTCCAGCATCAGGGCTCTGCCGACGAGCTCGCCGCCGCCGATCGGGTTCTCGCCGACGCTTTGAGCATCATTGGCAAGCCGCGCTTCCCGCTGCGTCGACACAGCGACGGCAAGCTCTGGATCCTGCACGACGGCAAGCCGCTGATCCCCGCGCCCCGCGAAGACCGAGCCCGGCTGCTGATCTCCCTGCGACGCAGCGGCCTGACCGACCGCGCCCAGCTGCTCGCGCTCGCCGAGCAGCCCCCACCCAGCGCCCCACAGCCGATCACCGCCATGAGCCACGAGACCGACCCCGATAAACGCATGGTGCTGACCTTCGCCGAAAACGCCTGGAAGGACGAGCTGCGCGACGGAGTGGCCCAGACCACCTACGGCAACCCGAGCAACGTCGCCGTCGCCAAGGAACGACGCGCCGTCGAAGCGCTGGCTGACGCCGGCCGGGTCGAGATCCTCAGCCGCCGGCCTCGCCGCCAGGACATCGGCCCCTGGCTGTACTACCGCCTGAGCCGCTCGGAAGCGGCCGCGCGCGACCTACCCCCACAGACCTGGACCACGTACCCCTCGGTCTACCGGCCCGAGGTGAGCTTCGACGGCGGCTACCGGTGGAAGTCGGGGCCGCTGTCCGCCGACCTGAGCTCCGCCCAAGCATGGGCCGACCAGCAGATCGGCGGGCGCGCGAAAGAGACCCACCGCCGGGTCGTCGGTCCCTGGTACATGTCCGGCGCCTACGCCGTCGACAAGACCGGGACCCCCTACGGCATGTCCGTCGCCACCCGCAACGGCGACACGCCCTGGGCCCTCGCCGAAGACCAGCCCGGCATGTTCGTGCCGCTCCCCGACTTCATCGGCCCCGCCGCAGCCCCGAAGCGCGGCGTCGGCAGCAAAGCCAAAACGCCCGCCCCGCGCGGCGTCGGCAGGACGCAAAGCCGCATCCCCTCCGAGGACGCCCCGGCCACGCCCCTCGCGGCCAAGGCCAGCATCCCCCCGGGCACCGTCGAGCTGCGCCTCGACCCCGGCGACGGGATCACCCTGCACGGAGACACCAAGCCCCACCGCGAGGCGATCAAGCGGGCTGGCGGCTGGCGCTGGAGTCGCGCTCAGTCGCTCTGGTACCGGCCACGCTCGCGCGACGCCAAGCGCTCGGCCCTGCCGCCCCTGGCCGAGTCTCTGCGCGCGCAAGGCGTCCCCGTCCTGCTCTCCTCGCTCATCGAGCCCGGAGCAACCCCGCGGCCTACCT